>CBJLQC010000077.1:0-8530 GCA_966424955.1 uncultured bacterium
GGAGTCTCGCCCTTTTCGCGCGTGACCGCAGTCAGACAAACACTGTTATGCCGTAGGCCAAACAACGACTGCATTGGTCCCCCAGGCGAATCATCATGTGCGGCATGACCATGCCCGCCGAGTACGTGGCGACAACCACCGTCCGGCTCAAGCGGCTGGGCATCGACACGTACCAGGAAGCAGTCGTTTACCTGCCCGCAGACGCGCCGGTGTGCCAGTCGGAAGGCTGGCAGGCGGAGGCGCGTGTACTCCTGTCCCTCCGGGACCGATCCATCGCGGCGACGCTCAACGTAACGACCAACGGGCTGCTCGAAGCGAACGAGGCCAGCTTGTCCGATGCGGCGTGGCGCCTGCTGGACGCCCGCGAAGGCGACCTGATTCACCTCTCCAACGCGCCGCCGCTGGCGTCGATGTCGCATGTGCGGGCCCGCGCCTACCACGAGCACCTCGATCCCGATGCCATCACCGCGATCGTTCGCGACATCGCCGCGGGATCGTACTCGGTGCGCCCCACCAGGACGAACTGCGCGTTGCCTGTCGCCAGGGCCGCGCCGGTCGTTCCATCGCCGGTTGCGACCAGAAAGACGTCGGCGGGAATGCCGGCGGCCAGCGCCAGCTCGCGCACGAGCAGCGCGCTGAGCGGCGAAGCTTCCGAAGGTTTGAGCACGACGGTATTGCCGCAGACCAGCGCCGCGAGGACGGAGCGCATGCAGTTGAGCACGGGGAAATTCCATGGCCCGATCACGCCCACCACGCCGTAGGGCTCGCGCTCCTCGTATGCGCGCTTGCTGATCAGCCAGCCGGATGGCACGCGATGCCGGCGCATGATGCGGTGCGCGCGGCGCGCATACCAGCGCGCCAGGTCGCAGGTGGTCTGCACATCCACGAGCAGCGCCTCGAACCTCGTCTTGCCCGTCTCATCGCAGACGAGCTGCGCAATGCCGTCGGCGTGCTCGGCCAGCACCGCACGATAGCGCAGCAGCAGGCGCGCCCGCTCGTGAACGCCCAGCTGCTGCCACGCCGGCTGCGCCGCGCGGGCCCGGCTCACCAGCGCAGCCACTTCGTCGGCGGTCATGACCGGGACGGTGCCGATGTGTCGCCCCGTGGCCGGCCCTACGACCTCGAGCTCGCTCATTGCGGGAACCTTAACTCGCGCGCTACCCTTGCCGCCATGCCCAGAATGACCGGTGGCGAGATCGTGGTGCGCGCGCTCGAGGATGAAGGCATCGCTTTCACCTTCGGTATTCCCGGCACGCACAACATCGAGCTGTACGACGCACTCGCGCAAAGCACCCAGGTAAAACCGATTCTGGTAACCGACGAGCAATCGGCATCCTTCATGGCCGACGGCTTGTGGCGCGCCAGCGGACAGCTCGGGTGCGTCAACCTGGTGCCGGGCGCCGGTCTCACGCATGCGCTGTCCGGCATCGCGGAAGCGTTTCTGGACAACGTGCCCATGCTGGTGCTCGGCTGCGGCATCCGACGCGACACCACGCACGCCTTTCAGCTGCACGACGTCGACCAGATGGCGATCGTCGCGCCCGTCACCAAGGCGCGCTACCGTCCGGAAAACGGCGACCAGCTGTACCGCATGATTCGCGAGGCCTGCCACACCGCGCGCAGCAGCGCGCCCGGCCCGGTTTTCGTCGAGGTGCCGGCCAATCTGTATCTGCTGAAGCAGGAGTCCGACCTGGCTTACGAGGCGGCGCTCCACGTCGTGCTGCCCGAAGAGTCGTTCCAGCGCGCCATCGACGCGGTGTCCGCGATGCAGCGTCCACTCATCTACGCCGGCATGGGTGCCGCCGGCGCCAGCGACCTGCTGCGTGAGCTGGCCGAGCGGCTGGACGCGCCCGTCGCCACGACGTTTTCGGGAAAGGGCGTGTTTCCGGAGTCGCACCCGCTGTTCCTGTGGCCTGGTTTCGGCGACGCCGCGCCCGCCTTCGCGCGCGAGATCGCCGCCGCCTGCGACGGCACGCTCGCCATCGGCTGCAAGTTCGGCGAGGTCGCGACCGGCAGCTATGGCCTGAAACCGCCGCAGCCGCTCGTGCACATCGACATCGATGAAACCGTCCTCAACCGCAATTTTCCGACGCCCTACGCGTTTGCCATGGATGCGCGCGCCGCGCTGGGCCAGCTGCTGGCCGCGCTGCCGCGCCGGCGCACGATGGATGCGAAACAGCGCGAGCAGATCCGCGCGGGACACGAGAAGGTGCGGCGCGATGCCCTGGCGGAGCCCACCGGCCGCGTATCACCACCACGGCTGCTGGGCGCGCTGCAGGAGACGTTCGGACGCGACGCCATCTTCACCGCCGACAGCGGCAACGGCCTCTTCCTGGGGATGGAGTACCTGCGCTTCGACGCGCCCCGCCAATTCCTCGCCCCCGTCGACTACTCCTGCATGGGGTACGCGATACCGGCCGCCATCGGCGCCAGCCTGGGCGCTTCGGATCGGACCGTCGTCGCGCTGGCCGGCGACGGCGCGCTGCTCATGACCGGGCTCGAGATGATCACCGCGGCTACGCACGGCCTCAACCTGGTCGTCGTGGTGCTGCGTGACCGCGAGCTGGCGCAGATCGCGCAGTTCCAGCAGACGGCGCTCAGCCGCAAAACGGCCAGCGAGATCGGCGAATACGACGCGTCGCTGCTGTTCCAGGCACTGGGCGTCGAGACGCTGCGCCTCGATCGCGATGGTGAGATCGATGATGTGCTGCATGCCGCCCAGCGACTGACCAGCGCGGGCCGCCCCGTGGTCGTCGATGTCGCCATCGATTACGCGCAGAAGACCTATTTCACGCGGGGCGTCGTCAAAACCAATCTGCTGCGCCTGCCCTGGGGCGACCGGCTGCGCTTCATCGGTCGCGCGCTGTACCGCAAGCTCAAACCCTAGCGCCGCGCCCACGGCCGCAACACCGCGTATTCCGGTACGGCCGTGATGCTCTCGCGTTTGATGCTGAGCAGCCGCCGCTTGTGCAGCCGCGCAATGGCGTCCTGCACCGCGCGTTTGGACAGGCCGGTTCCCTCGGCCAGCTCATCCAGGCTCACCGCCACGCGCGCTTCGCTGGCGCGCTCGGTCAGCCACCAGAGATACAGGTAGACCAGGTACGCTGACGCCTGCCGGTCGTGCCCGACCAGGTCGCGCATCAAGGTGTCCACCACGTACTCGTCGATTTCGATTTTCTTCATCGCCCACCTATGGCATCGGTTGCTATAGCCACGATAACCTGCCTTGTGGGCGGCAGCCAGGCTTGCGATGCTTGCTGCACACGACACCACCTGTCAGCGAGGAGAGCATGATCAAGGGCATCAAATTCGCGAGTATTCCAGTGGCCGACCAGGATCGGGCGCTGGCGTTCTACACGGAGAAGCTCGGCTTCCGCATCATCACCGACCAGCCGTTCAGCGACGAGCAGCGCTGGATCGAGCTGGGCATTCCGGGAGCGGAGACGTCGGTCGTGCTGTTCACGGCGGACGAGCACAAGGACCGGATCGGTACGTTCGGCAATCTGTCATTCTGGACGGCCGACGTGCGGAAGACGTATGAAGAGCTGAAAGCGAAAGGCGTGACCTTCCTGGGCGAGCCCCAGACGGAAGACTGGGGCACCGCCGTCATCTTTCAGGATTCGGAAGGCAACCGGTTCGTGCTGGGCACGAAGTAGCTCATTGCGCGCACTGACGCAGATCGCCGGTTTGGAAACCCCGGCGGAACGCGGCCACGCGTTGCTCCGACGAGCCGTGCGTAAATGACTCGGGCACGACGTAGCCCTGCGATTGTTTCTGCAGCCGGTCGTCGCCAATGGCGGAGGCCGCGGTCAAGGCTTCCTCGACGTCGCCCGGCTCGATGAGCGGCTCGCCGCTCTGCGTGCGTTGCCGCGTATTCGCGATGTAGCCCCAGACGCCGGCATAGCAGTCCGCTTGCAGCTCCTGCCGCACTGACTGCTCATTGCCGCCGCCCGATTGCAGCTGGCCGGTCACGTTCTGCACGTGGTGACCGACTTCGTGGGCGATCACATACGCCTGCGCAAAATCGCCGGCCGCGCCGAACCGGTCACGCAGGTCGTTGAAGAAGCTCAAATCCACGTAAACCGTTTGGTCGCGCGGGCAGTAGAACGGACCCATGGCGCTCTGCCCCATGCCGCAGGCGGACTGCACTGCGCCACTGAAGCTCACCAGCTGGGGCTCCGGGTAGTCTTCATTCGATTGGCGGAACACTTCGCTCCACGCGTCTTCCGTGCTCGCCAGTACCGCCCGCGCCATCTGCGTCGCCGTGTCGTTGGCGGCCGGCGCATCCGCCTGCTGGGTGGGCGCCTGCTGCAGGATCGCGCCCGGGTCCACGCCAAACAGCATGGCGACGACCGCGAGCACGATCGCGCCGACGCCGCCGCCGGCGATCATGCCGCCCCTGCTCACCACGTTGCCGCTCTGCCGATATCCTCTCCAACGCATCGCCCCGCTCCCGTGAAAGGCCGGTCCGGATTATTGCAACTCGGTTGCCAGCGCCCTGGCCATGACGTGATCGGTCTGCACCTGGTTGCCGATCGGAAAGCCCTGCCTGCCGACGATCCTGAAGCCGTGCTTGCTATAAAACGAGATAGCCCGATCGTTGATCTCCCAGACCGCCAGCCAGAGGACGTCGCATTGACGATGGCGGGCTTCTTCGGCCACCAGCCGCAGCAGCTCGGGCGCGACACCACGCCCGTGCCAGGCGCGATCCACGTACACCCGTTTCAGCTCCGCCGGCCGGCGGCCGACCAGCGCGCAGTCCGGCACGGAGCCGGTGGTAAGCTGGGCATAGCCGCAGATCTCCGCTTCGACCGCCAGAAAGGTCATCATTGATGGGTCAGTCAGCTCGGCGTGCTGGCGCGCGGGCGTGAACTGCTCGCTTACGTAGCCGGCCATCTCACCGGGCTCCATCAGATGCTGGTAGCTGTCCACGAAAAGACGAGCGCCGAACTCGGCCAGGGCACCGGCGTCGGCGGGCGTGGCCTGGCGGTACGTCATGTCAGCCGTACCGCTTCGCCGCGCGCTCCTTCCGGCGCGCGATCTCCGTTTCGCGATCGCGCGGCGGCGCGTCGGTCACCAGTGATTGCAGCAGCTCGCGCGTGGCCGCGGCCACGCTCTCGACGGCGCGATCGAACGCTTCCTGGTTCGCCCTGGATGGCTTGGTGTAGCCGCTGATCTTGCGGACGTACTGCAACGCGGACGCGCGCATTTCCGCTTCCGTCGCGTCCGGCTCGTAATTGAAGAGCGGCTTGATGTTCCGGCACATACCTGGTGCTCCTGCTACCTGACCAAAAGGATTCCTTCCAGCCGCGTGACCCGCAGCGAGTCACGCGTCAGCTCGAACATGGCTTCGAAGATGACCAGCTCGCCCTGCATCTGCCCGGTCGCATCGCGGGCCGGAAACGCCACGGCCGGCAGCCCGCGCACCGGACGAGTCCGCACCGGCTGCACGTACGGCAGAATGGAGTCGGCGCTGACGCGCAACGGCTGCGTTCCATAGTCGAGCAGCAGCTCGCGGCCCTGCACTCTCACGTTCGCGGACGGCGCCTGCACGCGATAGAGCGTGCCGCTGGCGATCGTCACGCGCGCATGCGGCGAAAGCGAGCCGTGCAGCGGCATGGCCGGGCCGCTACCCTCGAGCGTGGGCGCCAGCCCGAGCGCATCGGCGAGGCTCCAGCCGCGCGCCGGCACCGCGGCATTCCGATCCACGACCTCGGCCAGCGCATCATCGCCGAAATGCGATTGCAGGTACTGGCCGCTGCTGTTGATGCGCTCGTACAGCTGTCTGGCGACGACGCGGCGCGTCGTGTCGCGCGGCAGCTGTCGCGCATCCACGCGTGCCTCGCGCAACGCGTCCCGCAGTCGACCCTGCTGGTCGCGGCGCGCGATGGCCGGCACGCTCCAGGGGCCCAGCGCGCCGAGCGCGAGCGCCGCGCCCAGGACCAGCGGCAGCACGCGCAGCGCGAACGCACGCCGGCGGAACACCTGCAGCGTCGCGGCCGCGGCGAGACCGGCCAGCAGCAACAGCAGCAGTACCCGCAGCAGGCGGAACTCGGTCCAGCCGTACTGATCGATGCGCGCAGAGAGCGCCCACATGCCGAGTGGCGAGAGCAGCAGGAAGAGCAGTGGCGCCCAGCGCAGCGAGCGTCGCCCGAAACGCGCATCAGCGGGCACCGGATCGAAGAGCACGGCCGCGAGCGATGTGAGCAGACCCGCGGCCAGCACCATGGGTGAGACGAGGTTCTTGGGCAGCTCGCCGGTGATGAGGATGCGGATCGCGTAAGCGACCAGGATGGCGTAGTAGAGCGCGAGCAGCGGCGGCACCAGGAAGCCGATCAGACGCTGCGCGACGCGCGCGACGTCGCTCACTTCGTCCAGTGGCGCGAGGTAGCTTTCGATGCCGCCCACGATCACCCACGGCACGAGGACGAGCATGATCCAGCCGAAGACATGGCCGTAGATCTCGCCGCGCAGCTTCAGCTCGAACAGGTTGTCGATGGCGGCCAGCGCGAGCGCCAGGCCGCCGAACAGCGCCAGGCCGTACAGCCCGATGCCGATCGCGCGCAGCAGAATGCGGCCGTTGATGCGTCGCAGGCGCAGACTCGCCTCTTCGTCGTGGCGGATCCAGGCGGGTGCGGCCGCCGTGAGCAGCACGGTGGCGGCTACCAGCATGAGTGCGCGCCAGCCCTCCGCCTCGCGCTGCATGTCGGTAACCAGCAGGCTGTAGAGCGCCGCGCAGAGCGCGCCCGCGATGGTGAGTGCCCAGCGCGCGCGCGTGCCGATCGCCTGCATGCCATGCAGCAGCGTGCCGGTCCACGCAAAACACAGCGCGATGAAGATGGCCACCGCGAACTGCACCCAGGTTTCCATCTGGTGATGGTCTTCGATGGCAATGGACAGCAGCACGGCGGCCAGCACCGCGAGCGCGACCTCGGTGGGCGCGCGATGGAACGCCGTCAGGGCGTCGCGCAGGTACGCGCGCGCCGTGCCCGTGATGCTCATGTTATGGTCATCCCTTCAGGAGAGCGCGTGCGGCCAGCCGGCCGCTGGCGCCGGTGAGGGCCCGGCCCGGATGCGTGTCGGCACCGCACAACAGCAGATTTCCGATGGGCGTGCGGTAGCGGGCCAGCTCGCCGAGCGGACGCATGAAAAGCAGCTGATCCAGACCCAGCTCCGCGTAATCGAGGCTGCCTTCGGGCAGCCCGTACGTTTCACTCAGATCGCGCGGCGTGAGCACGCGCACATCCTCGATGATGTCGTTCAGTCCGGGCGCATAAGTCGACAGCGTCTGCACGACGGCGGCGCGCAGCGCCTCCGCCGCGCCTGCGTCCCAGGCGCCGTCGCGCAGCCGGAAGGGCGCGTATTGCACGTCCACCGACATGATGTGCCGGCCGGCCGGCGCGGCCGTCTCATCCGTCAGCGATGGAATGCGGATCTCCAGCACGGGCCGCGCGGAAGCACGGCCGTATTTGGCATCATCGTAAGCCCGCTCGATGTAGTCCAGGTCGGGAGCAATCGAGAGCACGCCGCGCAGCGCCTCGGCATCGACACCCTGGAAAGCGGGGACCGCGCCCAGCGCGAAGTGCAGGCGCGCCTGCACGCCGCGTGCGCGCACGTGCCGCACCGCGTGCACGAACTCCGGATCGAGCTGCGCGACATCGACGAGATCGATCAGGCTGCGCCGCGCGGGCAGGCTGGACAACACCGTGGTCGCATCGATCGCTTCGCCATTGCTCAGCACGACGCCGCGCGCCGTCCAGTCCTTGACGATGATCTGCGCGACTTCCGCCTGCACGCGGATCTGCGCGCCGGCCGCCTGCGCGGCCTGCGCGAAGGCATCCGCCACCGCCCCGACCCCGCCCCGAAAACGCTGGCGCATGCGAAAGCCACCCGGCGCTTGCCCGATATGGTGGTGCAACAGCACGAACGCGGTGCCGGCCGAGCGCACGCCCTGCTGGATGCCGGCCACGCCGCCCGCACCAACGGCTGCCTTCAGAGCATCCGCTTCGAACCAGTCATCCAGCAGCTCGGCCACCGACATGGGCAGCACACGCAGCAGCTCGATCATGTCGGTCTTGCCGAGCGCGCGCGCGCGTTTGCCGAGCATGGCCAGGTCCACCAGCTCACGCGCGCCGCCGCCCACCGGCCGCGGCGCGGGCGCCGCGTAGAGCGCGGCCAGGAAGCCGGCCAGCTTGTGCATGCGCTCGGTGAACGGCTGCCATTGCTGCGAGTCGCGCGGCGAATGCGTGCGGACGGATGCGTACGAGCGCTGCGCGTCGCGCCAGATGGTGAGCGCGCGGCCATCCGTGAACGGCGCGACCAGCGCGTCTTCTGCCGGCAGCAGCTCGAGACCGTGCTGATCCAGGTGCAGCTCGCGCACGAGCGCGGGGCTCAGCCAGCCCGGATTGCTGGTCACACTGTCGAAACGATAGCCCGGGATCAGCTCCTCGCTCACGAGCGCGCCACCCACGCGGTCGCGACGCTCGACGACGACCACCCGCTTGCCGGCCCTGGCCAGCAGCGCAGCCGC
>CBJLQC010000078.1:0-8525 GCA_966424955.1 uncultured bacterium
ACTCCGACGCTGGTCCTCGGCGGCACCCGGGACCTGGTCATTCCATTCCGCAATCCATTGCTGGTCGAGGCGCGGAAGAAGCACATACGTTTGAGCCCTTACGAAATCAATCACCGGGGATGGTGGTAACTTGCTGACACGCTCCTTCGTTCGAGGCTTCGTCGTTTCGACGCTGATGTTGCTGGTGCTCACCCTGATCGTCCGCGCGCAGACTACCCTGGGCGGGCAGGATACCGCGGCTGCGGATACCATCGCGCCGCCCGCGCCCAGCGTGCAGGGGCAGTCGCAAGCGACGCCGCCAGGGCAACGACCCTCGGCTGCCGAAGCGGTCCGTACCGCGCGCGCGACCTCGGAGGTCGATTGGACCGGCCGCATGATCTCGGCGCTGGGCATGATCGTGATGCTCGGATTGGGGTGGCTGCTCAGCGTGAACCGCAAAGCCGTGCAATGGAACGTCGTGATTTGGGGCACGGCGCTGCAGCTGATCTTCGCGATCATCATCCTGAAGACGCCGTTCGGACAGGCGTTCTTCAACGGCATCAACAACGTGGTAGTGTCGTTGCTCGGCTTTACGGTCGAGGGGGCGCGCTTCCTCTTCGGCGATCTGGTCTTCAACAATGTGCCGGTCGGCGCAGGCGATCCCGGCAACGTGCCGATGACGCCATCCGCGCCGGCCATGGTTGCGCGGACGGGCGCCTTCTTCGCGTTCAACGTGCTGCCCACCATCATCTTCTTCTCGTCGCTCATGACGGTGATGTACTACATGGGTGTCATGCAGAAGGTGGTGAAGGGCGTGGCCTGGGTGATGATGCGGACCATGAAGACGTCGGGCGCGGAAACCCTGTCCGCGGCCGGCAACATCTTCCTGGGCCAAACCGAGGCGCCGCTGCTGATCAAGCCGTTCGTCAAGAAAATGACCAACTCCGAGCTCTTCGCGGTCATGACGGGCGGCTTCGCGACGGTTGCCGGCGGCGTCATGGCCGCCTACGTCGGCATGCTGCTGCACCTCTTTCCCGATATTGCCGGGCATCTCATGGCGGCCAGTGTGATGTCGGCGCCGGCCGGCCTCGTGTTCGCGAAAATGATGTATCCGGAAACCGGCGAGCCGGTGACCCGTGGCTCACTCAAGGTCGAGGTCGAGAATCCTGATACCAACGTCATAGACGCGGCCGCGCGCGGCGCCGGTGAAGGTTTGCAGCTCGCCCTGAACGTGGCTGCCATGCTGCTCGCCTTCATTGCGCTGATCGCGCTCATCAACGCGCTGCTCGCGTGGGGCAGCAATGCGATCAATCTCACGGACTTCCTGCAGGCGCGCGGTGTGCTCGGCCCGGAGCAGGGTCTTTCCCTCCAGGTGATCATGGGCTGGCTGCTGGCGCCGCTGGCCTGGCTGATGGGTGTGCCCTGGAAAGACGCCCCCGAGATCGGCACGCTGCTCGGCATCAAGACGGCGCTCAACGAGTTCGTGGCATACCTGGAGCTCACCAACATGATCACCACGGCGAATCTCTCGCCGCGATCGATGGTCATCGCCACCTACGCGCTGTGCGGATTCGCCAATTTCA
The DNA here is from genome assembly GCA_966424955.1 of uncultured bacterium. Taxonomy (GTDB): domain Bacteria; phylum Gemmatimonadota; class Gemmatimonadetes; order Longimicrobiales; family RSA9; genus CBJLQC01. The sequence goes on from CBJLQC010000078.1 coordinate 1,563, forward strand.
GCTCCATCGCCATCCAGATCGGCGGCATCGGCGGCCTGGCGCCGGACCGGCGCCACGACCTGGCCAAGATCGGGCTGCGCGCGATGATCGCAGGTACGCTGGCGTCCTTCATGACCGCAAACATCGCCGGAGCGTTGATCTAGGTGTCCGTGTCGCTGCGAGCCGGTTCGGAAGTCCAGGACGCCGTCGCGTTTCTGCGAGCGCGCATCGACCGCGTGCCGCGCGCCATGATCGTCCTGGGGTCGGGGCTGGGCGCGCTCGGCGATGAGATCGAGAACGCAACGCGTATCCCCTTCGCCGAGATCCCGGGCTTTCCGGCGTCGGCCGTGGAAGGACACAAGGGGATGTTCGTCGCGGGCGGGCTTGCAGGCGTGGACGTCGTCGCGCTGGAGGGGCGCTTTCACCTGTACGAAGGCCACGACGCGCGCACGGCGGCATTACCGATTCGCGCTCTCGCTGCACTGGGCGCGCGCATTCTCATCGTGAGCAACGCAGCGGGTGCGCTGAATCCTGCCTTCGCGCCGGGCACATTGATGATCATCGACGATCACATCAACCTGATGTGGCGCAATCCGCTGGTCGGTCCCGTGAGGAGTGGGGAAGTACGCTTTCCGGACATGTCGCGCCCGTACGATCCGCAGCTGCAGGCGCTGGCCGAGCGTATCGCGCTGGAGCAGCGCATCGCGGTCGCGCGCGGCGTCTACCTGGCCGTCCTCGGTCCGTCGTACGAGACGCCTGCCGAGATCCGCATGTTCCGCAAGCTCGGTGGTGATGCCGTCGGCATGAGCACGATTCCCGAAGTCATCGCCGCGCGCGCATTGGGTGTGCGCGTGCTGGGCATCTCGCTCATCACCAACGCTGCCGCGGGTGCCACGGGCGAGCCGCTCAGTCATGCCGAAGTCATCGAGGCCGGCCGTGAGGCCAGTGGCCGCTTCACTACACTCGTTCGGGGTGTGATCGAGAACCTGCCATGATCATGCGACGTCGTTTCCTGCTCCTGCTCGTCATCGCGCCGCTCGCCGCGTGTGGTGAGCGCGCTCCCCGTAACGAGACCTCCAGCGCAGTGCCGGACACCGGCGGCACGCTGGTCGTGGCCATACCCAACGAACCGGACGCGGTGAACAGCCTGCTCAGCGGCGAGCGGTACGGCCAGGAGATCAATCGCAACATTCTCTATCTGCCACTGGTCACCTATGACGAGCGTGCCGCGCTCGTTCCGGTGCTCGCGGAATCATGGGAGCTGGATGGCGACACTGCCGTCACGTTCCGGCTGCGGCGTGATGTGTATTGGCACGACGGCGCCCGCACCACCGCGCACGACGTGGTATTCACCTTCGAGCGCGGCAGTGATCCGGCCACCGGTTATCCGAACGGCGACTACTGGGTCGGCTGGAGCGGCGCGCAGGCGCTCGACTCGTTCACCGTCCGTTTCCGCATGGAGCGGCAGCCGGAGCCGCTCGGCAATTTTCCGTGGATTCCCATCATGCCGCGGCATCTGCTCGGCGGCATATCAGCCGCGGAATTGAAGAACGCGCCCTTCAATCAGCGTCCCATCGGCAATGGACCGTTTCGCTTTGTAGAGCATCGCGCCAATGACCGCTGGGTATTCGAAGCTAACCGTGATTTCCCTGCGGCCCTGGGCGGCCGTCCGCTGGTCGATCGCCTGGTCCTGCGCATCATTCCGGAGCCTACCGCGCAGCAAACCGAGCTGCGCACGGGCAACGTGCACCTGATCACGATGGTCGGTGTAAAGGACTTCGCCGCCCTCGACCAGCAGCCGAATATCCGTGGCATCGTAATGCCGGGGCGGCAGTATTCGTTCATCGCGTGGAATACCCGTCGCGCGCCGTTGAATGACGTGCGGTTCCGCCGCGCGCTGACCTTCGCGATCGATCGCCAGGAAATCGTCAACGTGGTTCGCGGCAGCTACGGACAGGTCGCGGCCGGCCCGGTGCCCCCGTTCCACTGGAGCAATGACACGACGATTCGTCCGCTCCCTTTCAACCCTGATTCAGCACGCGGCATCCTCGCCTCCCTCGGGATGCGTGATATCAACAACGATGGCTTTGTCGAACGGCCGAACGGGCGGCCGCTGCAGGTGGAGCTCAAGTTCGCGGCCGGATCGGAAGCGCAACGGGACGTGGCGGAAATCGTGCGCGCTGACCTGCAGGAGGTCGGCATTCGCATGGTGCCGCGTCCATTGGAGTTCAGCACGCTGCTGGCGCAGGTGACCACGCCCGGGCGCAACTTCGACGGCGTGATCATGGGATACGAAAACGATTTCAAGCTGGTGCTGCACGACATGTTTCATTCGCGAGCGCTGGCGAATCCCTATCAGTTCGCGTCCTACCGGAATGCCACGGTCGACAGCCTGCTGGACAGCCTGAACACCACCACTTCACGCGAGGCGGCGTTGCCGCTCTGGCGTCGCCTGCAAACGATCATTCGTGACGAGCAGCCCTGGACGTTTTTGTTCAACTACTCGGATCTGCTGGCAGCGCGCGAAGAGCTGCGCGGACCGCAGGGCGATGCGCGTGGCATTCTGGTGAACGTCGCGCGCTGGTGGCTGGATCGCCCCGACAGCGTGGCTAGGAACTGACCGTCACGAAGTGATTGAGCGGGCCGTGCCCGTGGCCGATCCCGGGCGCATCGCGGATCGCGCGCTCGACGAACGCCAGCGCGCGGGCGACCGCGGCGCGCAGATCGTGCCCGTGGGCGAGCCCGGCCGTGATGGCGGCGGACAGCGTGCAGCCGGTGCCGTGCGTGCTCGACGTCGCGATCTTCGCGCGGCGGAACTCCACGAACTCCAGGTTGTGGAATAACAGATCCACGATTTGCTCACCCGGCAGGTGGCCGCCCTTGATGAGTACGGCGCGCGCGCCGCGCTCGACCAAAGCCTGGGCGGCGCGGCGCATATCCGCTTCATCGTTTACGGCAAAGCCAGCCAGGATGGCCGCCTCGTCGAGGTTGGGCGTAACGATCGAACAGCGTGGCAGGAGCCGATCGGCAATGGCGGACTCCGCATCGCGGTCGAGCAACCGGTCGCCGCTGGTGGCGACCATGACCGGGTCGAGCACGTAGTTGGGTAGCCGCTCTTCCTCGATGAGACCGGCCACCAGCTCCACCAACGCGCGCGTCGCGAGCATGCCGGTCTTGCATGCACGCACGTCGAAGTCGGTGGCCACGTCATGCACCTGGGCCCGCACGATGTCGGCCGGAACGGCGTGCACGGCGCTCACCCCGCGCGTGTTCTGTGCCGTGATGGCGGTCAGCGCCGAGGTGCCGAAGACGCCGAACGCATGAAAGGTCTTGAGATCGGCCTGGATGCCTGCGCCACCGCCGCTGTCGCTGCCGGCGATCGTGAGTGCGACGGGAATCGTCATGTCCGGGAAACTAGGGGATCGACGCGTGCGGTGAAACAGGTAGCTGTGCCTCGACGGTTCGACACGGCAAGCAGCCGTGGTCCGCAGAGTCATCGCGGTGCGCGATGACTCTGCGGCAGGCTACTCAGCTCCGCGGTGCGGCCGGCAGCGAGCGCAGGCGCGACTTCATGCTGCTGTACGAGCTGCTCGAGGTGCTGAGCCCGCGCAGCTGCGCCGCCGAGTACCGGCTGATCACGGCGCGCGTGTGCTGGATGCGGTCGCGCGTCGTCGGGTGCGTCGAGAACCAGCTCTCCATCAAACCGGGCGAGCGGTTCTGCAACGAGGTCAACAGCTCGAACATGCTGACCAGGCCATTGGGATGGATGCCGGCTGCGATCATCATGGGCACGGCAGATTCGTCGGCCTCGTTCTCGGCTTGCCGGCTGTGGCGCGCAAAGTATGCGGTACCCGCGGCGTTCACGGCGGTCGCCTCGACCGCGCCGGGCTGCCGCCCGAGCAGAATGTAGGCGAGGTTCACCCCGAGATTGGCGGTCTGCATGCGCTCCATCTGCTCCGCGCCATGGCGGTGCTCGACGTGACCGATCTCGTGCGCGAGCACGCCCGCCAGCTCGGACATGTTGCGGGTCCGCTCGATCAACCCGCGGTTCACGTAGACGTACCCGCCGGGCACTGCAAACGCGTTCACCACGTCCGAATTGACGATATAGAACGTGTAGTTGATCCCGCGGCGTCCGGCTCGGGCGAGCTGGTCGCCCAACGCGTTGATATAGCGATTGGCGGACGCGTCACGGACCAGCGGGAGCTTGTTGTTGAGCTGCGCCGCGTACTGCGCGCCCATCTGCATCTCCTGCTGTGTCGACATCGAACAGGCGGCCGCGCTCACGCTGATCATGACGGCGGCCGCGAACCCGTTCAACCTAAGCATAAATCACCTGCCTTTTGTACATTGCATCGGTCCGGAAGGGGGCAAGACATGTTCCAACCGACGGTATCATGCTGAGCAAGGCCGACGCGAGCCTGATCCATGCGTTGAAATCCCGCAGCGGCAGAGACAAACACGGTCTGTTCCTCGCCGAAGGCGTGCGCGTGGTGGAAGATCTGCTGGCTGCCGGCACTGACCTCGAATTCGCCGTGATTTCGACCACTCTCGGTGACAGCGCCCGGGGCGCCGCCTTGCGCGACGCCTTGGCGCGCGTGACGGCGCTTCGTGAGGTGGACGAGCCCGCACTCAAACGGGTCACCGACACAGACACGCCGCAGGGCGTAATCGCAGTCGCGCGGGTTCCGGCGAAGCAATTGACTGATGTCGAACTCGGCTCAGACGCGCTGCTGCTGGTGCTGGATGCCGTGCAGGATCCCGGGAACGTAGGAACGCTCATCCGCAGCGCGGATGCTTTCGGCGTTGCCGCCGTCATCGCGCTGCCGGGCACCGCCGATTTCTGGGCGCCGAAAGTCGTGCGCTCGACCGCCGGCGCTGCGTTCCGCAGACCACTCGTGGGGGCGCGGGACGAAGAGGTTTGGGGCTGGCTGGCGCAGCACGAGGCCAGCGTGTGGGGTGCCGACATGAACGGCGAATCGTTGGATGCGCTCGAGGTGCGCGGCCGGGCTGCCGTGGTAGTGGGCAACGAGGGCGCGGGCCTGCGCGCCGAGACGCGCGCGCACGTCGGCCGCATGGTTTCGATCCCCATGCAGGGTCACATCGAATCATTGAACGTGGGCGTCGCCGCCGGTATTCTTCTGTACGAATTCAGCCGACGCCAACGCAGGGGATGACGCTGCCCGACTCATTAATATGGATCTACGCCGCATTGTTGGGTGCGGCGATCGGTTCCTTCCTGAATGTCTGTGTCTATCGCTGGCCGGCGGAGCAGTCCGTGCTGCGGCCGCGCTCGCAATGCCCGGCGTGCTCGCACCCCATCGCGTGGTATGACAACATTCCGGTGCTCGGTTATCTCATGCTGCGGGGCCGCTGTCGTAACTGCGGCGCCGGGATCAGCGCGCAGTATCCGGCCGTCGAGCTGTTGGTCGCGCTGATCTGGCTGGGTGCGGCCCTTCGTTTCGGCGCGACCATCGAAGCTCTGCATTCCGCGGTGCTGCTCACGCTGCTGCTCGGCATTGCGCTTACCGACGCCAAGGAGATGGTGATTCCCGACCAGTTCTCCCTGGGCGGTGTGGCCATTGGCCTGGCGCTCGCGGCTTTCCCGGGTGGGATTTCCTTCGTCAATGCGCTGGTCGGCGCCGTGGTCGGCTACGCCGGCTTCTGGCTGGTCAAGCTGGGCGCCGAGAAAGCGTTGAGGAAACCCGCGCTGGGCGTCGGCGACATCCACATGATGGCGATGATCGGTGCGTTCATCGGCGCGAGCGGCGTCTTCATCACGATGTTACTGGGATCGCTCTTTGGATTGCTGATCGGGGTTCCGGTGATGTGGGCGCGCGGACAGCTGGCGCTGCTCGGGACGTACATGCCGCTGGGCGTATTCCTGGCGATGGGCGCCGCCGTCGCACACGTGTGGGGCGATCTGCTGCTGCGCTGGTATCTGCACGCCGTCGGTATGGCTTAGGGATCAGAGCAGTCGCGCTGATAGCCGCAGGCGGTGCAGATGATCCGGCAGTGCCATTCCCGCATCGGTGCGCCGCACAAATCGCAGCGAGGCTCGTCCACCGATACCACGAAGCGGGCAACCGAGAACGGCTCGAGGTCGAAGCGGCTGCCACCCTTCAGCACTACATCGCTGATCACGGCGGCAGTGATGGGCGCGAGCAGGATGCCGTTCCGGTAATGTCCGGTCGCGTAGAACACGCCTTGGACGTGCGGATCGGCGCCCAGAATCGGCAGGTCATCGGGCGTACCGGGACGGAGTCCCGCCCACGTCTCGACAACCGGAGCGGCCGCAATGGCGGGGACGATCTCTTCGGCGGGGGCGCGCAAGCGGGCGATGCCGTCCTCGGTAGTACGCTCATCGAAGCCGACATGCTCGACGGTGGCGCCGATCAGCAGGCGCTTGCGGCCGCGCGGCACGAGGTAGCACTTCTCACCCTTGATGATATGCTCGGCGAGCTGGGGCTCGTGCTCGACCGCGAGCATCTGCCCGCGCACGGGAAAAACCGGAAGGCGGACGGGCAGCCCCAATAGCTCGCCGCTCCACGCGCCCGCCGCGATCACGACTGCGTCAGCACCAAGCTCGGTGCCATCGGCGAGAACGACGCTTCGGAAGCGACGGTCGGAGGCGACCACCCGGCGTGCTTCCACGCCGAGCCGGAACGCTGCGCCGGCCTGCTGGGCTGCGGCGCATACTGCCCGGCCGAGCTTGCGGTTATCCACCGAACCCTTCCCGGCGCCCTCGATCTGCAACTCGGCGTCGATCCCGGTGAGGTCGCGCAGCTCGTCGACAAAAGACGGGTAGGCGTCGAAGCTGGCCTCGGTCAGCGGAGCCAGCGCGCTGCCTTCGTCCATGAACGGGAGCAGCATGCCCGCCCCGGCCCAGGACGCCTTGCGCGCCGGCTCGTGCTTTTCGATCACGGTTACCCGCGTGCCGCGCTGGGCCAAGCCGCTGCTCAATACGCTCGGGCTGGTGCCGAT
>CBJLQC010000079.1:0-8504 GCA_966424955.1 uncultured bacterium
TGGCTGACACGTTCACGATGTGTTTGTGGGCGCCGGGCGTGCGCGCCATCAGAGGCTTGAGCCGAGCGTTCAACACCGCCGGGGCCACCGCGTTGATGAGGTGCACCTCCAAGAGCTCCACCGCCGACACCTCTGCCAGGCGCATGCGCCAGCTGTTCTGCTGGCGCAAGTCCCGCTGCTGCCCGTCTTCATCGAAGGCTCCGCTGGGGAAGAGCTCATCGCTCTCCAAGAGATCCTCGGGCAGGAGACGCACCTGGGACGCGGCCGGGATCGCCGTAGTAGTCAGTGTCGGTGGTGCCGACGATGGTCTCCGCACCATGCGGCACCAGGAACATGATACGACCGTCCACACCCTCCAGGATCATCCCGTAGTTGCCGATGCGACGCTCGAATGTGACGTGCACACCCTTGCCCGGTCGCATCGCCACCTGCACATCCGCCATCCCGGCCACGCGTCCCGCCCATGGGCCCGTCGCATTGATTACCAGCTCCGCTTCAATGTCGAAGGTGCGCGCGTCCAGCAGATCGAAACAGCGAACGCCCGTGACATCGCGGCCGTCGCGCCGCAGCTCCACGACTTCCGTATGCGTGTAAAGCTGCGCGCCCTGCTCGTGCGCATCGAGGGCGTTGAGCGCGGCCAGCCGGAAAACATCACAGCCCCACTCGTCCAGCGTGACCGCGCCCACGATCTCGGGAGCCAGGCCCGGCTCCAGCGCGCGCGCCTCCACGCCCGACAGGCGCGCGTGCGGAATCCCGCCTTTCCGGCGCGCGTGCACATCGTAGGCGGACAGCAGACCCTCGGTCGCTTCATGAAAGAATGGCCGCCCGGGAAACAGCGGCCACAAGAACGGGATGCGCCAGGTGACATGCGGAGCAATTCTTCGGATGCGGCCCGCATCCTCATTCGACACGCGTGTGGTCGGCACGTCATAGAGCAGGTAACGCAGACCACCATGGATCATGCGCGTGGAGCCGCCGGTCGTGCCCGCGCCCCAGTCTTCCCGCTCGATCAGCGCGACGCGCAACCCCCGTAAGGCCGCATCACGCGCGATGCCTGTACCATTAATGCCGCCACCAATGATGGCGATGTCGAATCGCTATGGCCTACCGCCGCTTGAAGGGAAGCTCGTAGGAAATGTACGCTATAAAATCCTGCGTGTCATAATCATTGAGCAATCCCAGCGGCACGGCCGCGGCAACCACCAGCTGACGCTCGCCCAGGTTCACCCCCGCGCGCGCCCCCGGCGAAATCAGCCAGCCATCCTCCCGACCCGTCGGCGTTTCATGCTCGTCAGCGCGAAACACACTCTCGACCAGGAGATGCACCATGGGAAGCACCCGATAGATCAGACTGCCGCCCGCATGCCAGCGCGCGTCGCTATCACCACCAATGCCGTCCATGGTGAGGCCGCCGTTCAGATGCGCATATGCGTCGCCGAACTGTTTGCTCACCGGCAGGTTGAGCTGCACCCCGAAGCCGTCCCCGGCATCGCCGCGAGGAATCAGCACGCTCAGCCGCGGCGCGGCGGCGTAAGCCGCCGTCTGCTCATCGCGCAGCTGATAGCGGTAGTGCACCGCGATCGTGCCGCGCGCGACATCATAATCGTCGGCGCCCGGCGCCTTGATCGCCTGTACCGGCACCGTGAACGAAAGCTGGTGGCGCTGGCCGCCGAGCGGCCATTCCTGCGTAAACTCGAGATTCCACTCGCGGCCGTGCGGCCGCTGGAACAGCAGGATGTTCTGAAAGATGCCGGCCTCCTGGTTGAAGGCCTCCTCGATCAGCAGCGAATTGTCGCTGATCGCAAATGGCGGGCGGGTGGTACGCGGCGACTGCGCGTGGACGGCGGTCGCGGCGAGCAGCAGGGCGAGCAGGGCGGAGCGGATCATAAGTCTATCCCAAGTCAAGTTTTAGGTCAACCTAATTCTCTCCCGCCAGCCCGGCAAGAATAATTCTCCGCAGGACACGCCGCGAGCCGCGATGGGCTTGCCCCGCACCACCTCTAAACTCAATTCTTACCGCAGGATAACCAACAGGGACAGGCACATGATTTTTCGGAAGTATGGCAAGTCGTATCACAGTGTGAACCCCAACTTCGACTCGCGCGCGATGACCGAGATCGGGTTCCAGAAGTCGGGCGAGGAGAGCGTGGAGGCGGAGTCGTTCGAGGCCGGCTACGAGCGCGTCGACGGGCGGGAGCTGACGGCCACGGCCGAAGGCAGCGTGCAGGACGTCGTCGAGAAAGAGATGCTGGAGGCGTTGCGCCAGCAGCTGCTCGAGCTCGAGCAGAGTGCCGGTGATGCGGTCCTGGTCATTGAAAGCGAGCCGGGCAAGGACTATCCGAAGACGCGCGAAAAGACGACGACGCAGGCCCGCGGCACGGAGAACAAGCTGTATTTTCAGCGGTACGTCGATCCGCCGTTGCGGGTGGGCGTATATCGCCAGAGGAATACCTGAAACGCGCGTTGCCGCGCGGTTTCGAACAGACCAGCACGGGCCGGGCGACGCTGGTGGCGCGCCCGGCTGACCTGCCGACATTTCTCACCCTGGTCCGACAACACGGAACGGTGTTCGAAGCGGCCTCGCGGCTGCCGCGCCTGGGCGAGCTGCGCGGTCGCGGCATCGCGGTGGTAGCCGAGATCGCCGGCACGCCGTGCGTGGTGCGCCACTACCAGCGGGGCGGCGCGGTGGCGCGGGTATTAGAAGACCGCTACGCGCGTTTCGCGCAGAACCGCGCGCTGCGCGAGCTACGGGTGAGTGAATCAGTGCGCGCGCGCGGCGTGGCGACGCCGCCGGTCAAGTGCGCGGCGTGGTATGTACACGGCGGGTTCCGGCGCTTCGACATCGTGACCACGTATATCGCCGACAGTCGTGACCTGGCCACCGAGCTGTTTGCATCGGAAGCGGATCCGAGGCATGCGCTGCGGTTGTCGGTCAAGCTGATCCGCGATATGCTGCGCGCCGGCCTCGTGCACAAAGATCTGAACCTGAAGAACGTGCTGATCGCGCCGGACCGGGCGTACATACTCGATTTGGATCGCTGCAAAGTCGAGGAAGGCGTGGCCACCGGCGCGGCGCAGGCGATGCGCGAGCGGCTGCTCCGCTCGCTGGAGAAGTGGGAGCGGCTGAACAATCGCGCGGCGCCGCCCGGCGCAAAGCAGCAGCTGAGCGAGGCGTTTGGTGGCTGATCGGCTCGAGCTGAGTCCGCCGCCGCGTGAGATACTGCTGGTCATGCTGAGCGCGCTGGGCGACGCGGTGCACGTGCTGCCGGTGGTGAACGCCCTCAAGCGCAAGTGGCCGGAGTCGCGCATCACGTGGGTGATCCAGCCGGTGCCGTATCAGCTGGTGCGCCATCATGAAGCGGTGGACGAGTTCATTGTATTCCACCGCCGGCGTGGCCGGCAGGCGCTGCGCTCGTATCGGGAGCTGCAGCGGACTTTTCGCGGACGGCGCTGGGATCTGCTGATCAACCTGCAGGTTTACCTCAAGGCGGGATTGATCACGGCGCTGGCGCCGGCGCGGATCAAGCTGGGCTTCGACCGGCGGCGCGCGCGCGACATGAACTGGTTGTTCACCAACCGCCGCATACCGCCGCATCCGACGCAGCACGTGCAGGACCAATATTTCGAGTTCATCGATTATCTCGGCATCGATCCCCACCCGGTCGAGTGGCGCATCAACATCACGCCGGAGGAGCGCGCGCAGCAGTCGGCGTTTTTCGAGCCGCTCGGACGGACGTGCGCGATCGTCGTGGGCACCAGCAAGCCGGTAAAGAACTGGGCGCCCAACCGATATGCGCGCGTGATCGAAGCGCTCGAGCGCGATTTCGGGTTCCGCAGCATGCTGCTGGGTGGTCCATCGCCTTTCGAACAGGACCTGGCGGAACGGATCGCGCGCACGGCGGGTGTAACGCCCATGAACCTGCTGGGCGATGACGTGCGCCGGCTGGTCTGGCTGCTGGATGGCGCTTCGCTCGTCATCAGCCCGGACACCGGGCCGCTGCACATTGCGCGCGCATTGGACAAACCCGTGATCGGGTTGTATGGCTATACCAATCCCCGGCGCTATGGTCCGTACCGCAAATACACGGACCTGCTGGTCGACGGGTACGCCCGAACGCCTGGCGAGGATTATCCCATCAGCATGGAATACCGGCCGGATGGCATGTCACGCGTGACGGTGAGCGCGGTGCTGGAGAAGGTGCGGTTGGCCACGACCAAATACCTGACGACGGTGTAATGACGCCGCACGCCCGATGAAGCTCTACCTGCGTATCCTCGGCTACCTGAAGCCGTATCGTGCCCTGCTGGTGGCGGCAACCATCGCGACCTTCGGTTTTGCCGCCTTCGATGCGCTCAGCATCGTCGCGCTGATCCCGCTGCTCAACGCGCTCTTCGGCAGTGCGCCGATCACCCTGCGTGATGGCGGCGATGTCGCGCGCATCCTGGACTGGTCCGTCGGCCGGCTGCTCACGCCCGACATGTCGCCGCAGCAGGTGCTACTCGCTATCAACCTGTTCATTCTGGGCGTCTTTCTGCTCAAGAATATCTTCGACTTCTTCCAGCAGTACCTGGTGGTCAAGATTGAGCAGAGCGTGACCCGCGATCTGCGCAACCAGTCGTACGCGCATGTGCTGCACCTGGACATGCGCTTTTTCGGTCGCACGCGCGCCGGCCAGATCATCGCCCGGCTGACCAGCGATGCGGATCAGCTGCGCAACCTGGTCACCAAGAACCTCGCCAAATTCGCTACTTCGGTGCTGCAGGCGCTCATCTCCATCATCATCATGCTGGAGTTCTCGGTCGAGCTGACGGTAGTCGCTCTCATCGTGCTGCCCGCCATGTTCGGCATCTGGAGCCGTTTTCTGAAGCGCATCCGCCGCGGCGACCGGAAAGTTCTCAATCTGGGCGGTGAAGTGACCTCCCACTTGCAGGAGACGGTGCTGGGCATCCGGCAGGTGAAGAGCGCGGGCGCGGAGCGGTTCGAGGGCGGCCGGTTCCGCGATCTGACGCAGTCGTACTTCAAGGCGGTGGTGCGCAACGAGCGGGTGCGCGCGGTGGCCGGCCCGCTCACCGAAATGATCGGTGCTTTCGGCACGGTCCTCCTGCTCTGGTACGGCAGCCGCCTGGTCCTGGTGGAGCGTGAGCTGAGCGCGGCCGCGTTCATGACGTTTCTCGGTCTGAGCCTCAAGATGTATTCGCCGGTGAAATGGCTGACCAAGTTTCCGTCATCGGAGCGCATCTTCGAGTTCCTGGACGCGCCCATCGACATCCGTGATTCCGTCGATGCACGGCCGTTCACCGGCGTGCGCTCGCACATCCGTTTCGAGCAGGTGAGCTTCGAGTACGAGAATGGCCGTCCGGTGCTCGCTGACATCGACATGGAGGTGCCCGCCGGTGCGGTGGTCGCACTGGTCGGTCCGAGTGGCGCGGGCAAGAGCACACTCGCGGATCTGGTGGCGCGCTTCTACGATCCGACCGCCGGCCGCATCACCATCGATGGCACCGATCTCCGGCAGTTCCAGATCCAGTCGCTGCGCGCGCGGCTCGGCATCGTCTCGCAGGATACCGTGCTGTTGCACGATACCGTGCGCAACAACATCGCCTATGGCCTGGGTGATGTCGCGCAACGCGAGGTGGAAGCTGCCGCCCGCGCGGCGAACGCGCACGAATTCATCGTCCAGCTGCCCGAGGGCTACGACACGGTGCTGGGTGAGCGGGCCACGCGGCTGTCCGGCGGCCAGCGCCAGCGCATCGCCATCGCGCGCGCGATCCTGCGCGATCCGCCCATCCTGATTTTCGACGAAGCCACCTCCGCGCTGGACAGCGAATCCGAGCGGCTGGTGCAGGACGCCATGGATCAGCTGCTGCGCGGCCGCACCGTGTTCGTCATCGCCCATCGCCTGTCCACGGTGCGGCACGCCGACCGCATCATAGTCATGCAGAATGGCCGCATCGTGCAGAGCGGCGGGCATGATGAGCTGTTGGCCCAGGGCGGGCTCTACCGGCACCTTTACCGCCTGCAGTTCGCGCCCACCGACGAAGCGGCGTTGCGCGCGGTGTCCGAGTCGGTATGAGCGGTGCGCCGCAGCGCATTCTCCTGCTCCAGCTCTATCATCTCGGCGACGTCATCCTCACGACGCCCGCCATCCGCGCCGCGCGCGCGGCATTCCCGAACGCCACTATTGATTTCGTGACGCACCCGCTGGGCGCGCAGGCGCTGGAGGATAATCCGCATCTCGACCGCATCCTGACCAAGCCACGCCTGTGGCCGATTTATCGCAGCCGCTACGATGCGGTGGTCGATTTCCACTCGGTACCGCGCACCGCGCGGGTCGTCGCCGCCACGCGTGCGCGCGTGCGCATCGGCCTGCGCGGCCGCGGCCCGCGCAACCTCGCCTACACGCAGCTGCTGCCGCGCGAAGCGCGAGCGGTCTACATGGCGCTGCAGAAGCTGCGCATGCTGGCGCCCCTGGGCGTGCCCGTCGAAAATCGTGACCTGCAACCGCAGATCGTCATTGGTGACGAGCACTGGGCGCATGCCGCGCGGCTGGTCGAGCGGCTCGGCCTCGACGGCGAGCGCCTGGTGGCGATCTCGCCGGTCGCCCGGCATGCATTCAAGCAATGGGGCGCGGCCAACTGGGCACGGGTAGCCGATGCCTTTGCGCAGGATGGCATGCGCGTGCTCATCACCAGCGGGCCGGGCGAAGCCGCGCAGGCGGCGGCGGTAGCGCAGGCGATGCGGAACCGCGCGGTGTGGCATTACGAGGCGACCAGCATCCGCGAGCTGGCCGCGCTCTACCAGCGCTGCGCGCTGTGGCTCGGCAACGATGGCGGGCCCAAGCACATCGCGGTTGCGGCCGGCACGCCGACCGTTACCGTGTACCGCCGACGACTGGGCGGCGTGTGGAGCGACCCCGGCGACCCCGGGCAGGCGTCCGTGAATTCGGGCGGAGAAACGCTGGACGGCATAACGGTGGAGCAGGTGATTGCGGCCGGACGAGCATTACTGAGCGGCGGAACGTGAGGATCTGCGTCGTCCTGCTGACCGGTCTCGGCGATGTCGTGCACGGACTGCCGATCGTGAATGCCCTGAAGCGGGCGTGGCCGCAGTCGCACATCACCTGGGTAGTCGAGCCGATGCCGTCCGGCATCCTGCGCCCGCACCCCTCGGTCGATGAGGTCATCGTCTTTCACAAGCAGGCCGGCTGGCAGGGCGTGCGCCGATTGCGCGCCGAGCTGCGGCACCGCTCGTTCGACATCGCGCTCAACTTCAACATCTACTTCAAGAGCGTGTTTCCCACGTTCTTCTCGCGCGCGCGCCGGCGCATCGGCTTCGACCGCGGCCGCGCGCGTGACGGTGTGTGGCTGTTCGCCAACGAGCACCTGCAGCCGGGACCGCGCCGGCACACGCAGGATCTTTTTCTCGAGTTCCTCGACGTGTTGCGCATTCCGGCGGAGCCGCTGCAGTGGCTGATTCCACTCACCGAATCGGAGCAGCGCGAGCAGGAGAGCTTTTTTCGCGAGCTGCGCGACCGCCCGGTCGTAGGCGTCGTGGCGGCATCAGCCAACCAGCGCAAGGACTGGCCCGCGGACCGGTATCCCGCACTGGTGGACGCGCTCGTTTCCGACTTCAACGCGCATGTAGTTTTGCTGGGCGGGCCGGGCGCGCGCGAACAGGGCATCGCGCGCTCCATCATGGAGCAGGCGCGACATCGTCCGCTCTGGGCGCTGGGCGATTCCATTCGCAAACTCACGTGGCTGATCGATGGGTGCCGGCTGCTCATCGCACCCGACACCGGGCCCGTGCACATCGCACGGGCGCTGGAAGTGCCCGTGATCGGGCTGTACGGCCACACCAATCCCTGGCGCGTGGGGCCGTATCGCAAGTATGAGGACCTCTGGATCGATCGCTACAACGAGCCGGGCGCCGCGCCGGACGCCAGCATAGCGGATCCCCGGCACGGGCGAATGGAGCTGATCGGTGTGGCCGACGTATTGGAGAAGGTGGCATGCGTGTTGTGATCGTGGGGCGCAGCAAGCGGCGGATCGCGGCGGAATCAGGATTGTATGCCGCGATGCGGCGCATGGGACACGGCGTCATACTCGTCGATGACCGCAAGCTGCGGCAGCGCATCGGCAGTCACGCCGGCACGCGGTGGCTGCAGGCGCGCGTGCGGCTGTTCCGTCCCGACCGCGTGATCTTCTTCAAGAACCACGACGTCGAGATCTTCGGCTTTCAGGACATCTGCGCGCGCGTGCCGACCAGCATGTGGTATCGCGATCTCACGCCGCCGCCCGATCCCATGCTCGATGCGCTGATCGAACGCGCGCGCTACGTGCAGGACGTCTTCCTGACGGCGGGCGGCCAGGCGCGGGTGTGGGCGGCAGGCGGCGTACGCGATCCGAGGTGGCTGCCCAATGCCGCCGATCGCGACCTGGATGAGCCGCAGCCCGCCGACCCGAAGTTCGCGTGCGACATCGCTTTCATGGGGCGCGGCGTCTCG
>CBJLQC010000080.1:0-8477 GCA_966424955.1 uncultured bacterium
AACGTCGCAGTATCGGTCCAGAACGTGGCGAACAAATCGTCGCGTGCGCTTTCGATGCCGGCGAGACGCACGAAGGCGGCGACGAGTGCGGGGTCCCGCGATCCGAAGTACGACGAAGTGAATCGCGCCATGGCGTCGGCCAGCGCAATCGGCACCGCGTCTTCCATCAGATACGCGGCGTACGCGATGGCATGGGGCAGCACGCCCGGGGGATAGCGCTGCGGCAGCCACGCCGTCACCACGGTGCCCCGCAAGTCCAGCTCATGCGCCACTGCGGTCATGCGCCGGAGATTCTCCCAGTTGTGCGTCCCTGGATGCACCCTGGTTTCATACCACATGATGGCGGGCGCCGTGATGACGGGAAATCCGGCCGCCTGCAGAGTTCGGCTCTCGGCCGCGGTCTCGCGGATCCAGTACCGCCAATCGATCATGACTACGTCCCGTGGCAGCGCGGCGAGCACGCGCGGGCGGTGGGTGACCATGTCCGCCCACATCATGGGCGTCCGGCCGCGGCGGCGTACCATCTCCGCGACGCGGTTCACGTGCGCGGCGATCCGCTGATCGATTGCCGGCGTGGTGTCGGGGACGGCTGGATACCACGCCTCATCCATGCCGATGTGGATGGAGCGCGACGTCGCGAAGAGCGCCGCGACCTCGCCGATCACGGCATCGAGCAGCGCATAGACGGCTTCATTGCCCATGGCGAGGGTGCCGGTATCCGTGGAGTCGGCCAGCTGCGGATGATGTTCGAGCACCCACCCGGCGTGGCCCCACGCTTCTACTTCCGGAATGATCTCAATGCCCTTGGCGGCCGCGTGTCGAATGAGCCGGCGCACGGTTTCCCGGCTCATTGCATGATCCGACACCAGCTCGGGGTGCGACTCGAGATCTACGGTGAAACCCTGGTCGTCACTGAAGTGGAGGTAGAGCGCATTGTAGCGGAACAGCGCGAGCTGGTCGACGAGATCGAAATAGTATTCGTCGCGCTCCTTCATGCGGGCCATGTCGATCATGAATCCGCGATGCGCGAGCTGCTGGCCGTCGAGGTTGCCGGGCACGGCGGCGCAAAAGAGGAGCGTGCTGATGAGCTGGAGCCAACGTCGCTTGATCATTGATTCTTCGCGAGCTGAAAGAAGGTGCCGGATACTACGCTCGAATCAGCGATCGGGCCAATGATCGCGCCTGTCACAGCCGCACTGCCCATTCCGTCTTAATTACGGTAATCGGGCAATCGAGCTCGATTCAGGACTAGAGTAGGCGAATGAAAATGAACCAACTGACCGATAAGACAGTCGTCGTTCTGGGCGGCACCGGCAACGTGGGCTCGCACATCGCGGGTGCGCTGCTGCAGCATGGTGCCCGGGTGATCGTGCCCTCACGCTCGCCGGAGAAGCTCCGTGGCTTCCAGGATTTCCTGCAACAGCGGCTGCCGGCAGCCGCGCTCGCGCGCCTGGGCACGTTGACCGGCGACCTGACATCGCAGGAGAGCGCTGGCCAGCTGGCCCAGCGCATTGCCGGGGAATGGGGCGAGCCGGCCGGGGTGATTGCCACGCTGGGAGGTTTTCTCCCCGCGCGCTCGCTGCTGAGCGTCGAGCCGGCCGCGCTGCAGCAGGTACTGGATTCCTACGTCATCGCGAACTTCTACGCCGCGCGTGCGTTTCTGCCAATGGTGGTGAATACATCCGGCAAATACATCTGGCTGAACGGACCGCTGGCCTTTCAGCCGTGGAAGAATTCGGCGGCCGGGCTCGTTTCGGTGGCCACGGCCGGGCAACACATGCTGTTTCGCGCGCTGGCGCAGGAACTGGAAGACAGCCAGGCCGAGCTGATCGAGCTGGTCATCTACGCGTATGTGCGCAATCGCGCGACGCAGCCGGGCAGTGCCGCGTCAGCCGAGGCGGTGGGTGAATACGCTGCGCAATTGCTGAGCGACGTCGCGGGGCGACATGCCGGCCAATCCATCCACTTCCGTGCAGATGAGTCGCACGAGGTGGGTGCCGCATGAGCACGGTATTCATTGCGGGCGCGACGGGTGTCATCGGCAGACGACTGGTGCCGTTGCTGTTGCAGCGCGGCCACGCGGTCGTCGGGATGACGCGCACTCCTACGGGCCGCGAGCGGCTGGAGCGGCTGGGTGCCCGCGCCGTCATTGCGGACGCGCTCGATCCGGATGCGGTGGGGCGGGCGATCAGTGAAGCGGCGCCCGACGTCGTGATGCATCAGCTCACGGCACTTTCCGATCTGCGCGATTTTCGAAATTTCGACCGCGCATTTGCCGACAATGCGCGGCTGCGCAGCGAAGGAACCGACATCCTGTTGTCGGCCAGCCGTGCGGCCGGGGTGCACACGTTCATCGCGCAGAGCTTTGCGGGTTTCCTGCTCAGCCGCTCAGCCAGGCCGGTCCTGGCCGAGGACGATGCGCTGGATCCGGAGCCGCCCAGGTCGTTCCAGCGGGCGTTCCGCGCGGACCGGCACCTGGAAGACGCGGTCACGAAGGCGGCATGGACCCGCGGCATCGTGCTGCGCTATGGCGGCTTCTACGGTCCCGGCACGAGCCTCTCGAAGACACCGCCCGGTTCACAGACGGAGCTGGTGCGCCAGCGCAAATTCCCGGTGGTGGGCGGCGGCCGTGCGGTCTGGTCCTTCATTCACATCGACGACGCGGCCGCGGCGACGGTCGCCGCGCTCGAGCATGGCCGGCGCGGCATCTACCACATCACGGATGACGAGCCCGCGGCCGTGGCGGAATGGCTACCCTTCCTGGCACGCGTGCTCGGTGCCAAACCGCCGTGGCACGTACCACGCTGGCTCGGCCGCGTGTTGGCAGGACCGTCGGCCGTCGTCATGATGACGGAAACGCACGGCGCGTCCAACCGGAAGGCGCGCGCCGAGCTGGGCTGGACACCGGAGTACCCGACATGGCGGGAAGGATTCACGCATGGACTCGGCTGAACGGCTGACCGCAGAGCACGAGGAATTGCGGGCCAGTGCCTTCGCGATTGCCTATCGCATGCTGGGCAGCGTGAGCGATGCCGAAGACATCGTGCAGGAAGGTTTGCTGCGTCTGCACACGGCAGCCGAAAGGGCGGGACCGATCGCTTCGCCACGCGCCTTTCTGGCGACGATCGTGACGCGACTATGTATCGATCAGCTGCGCTCGGCGCGCGTGCGGCGCGAACAGTACGTAGGCGAATGGTTGCCGGAACCAATTGTGGGTGACTACGCTCCGGCCGGCGGCCGTGTCGAGCTGGCCGAATCGCTCAACATGGCGTTCCTGGTTCTGCTCGAAACGCTGTCCGCGGAACAGCGCGCCGTGTTCCTGCTGCGCGACGTATTCGATTACGACTACGCGACGATCGCGGGCATCATTGGCAAATCGGAGGCCGCCTGCCGGCAGCTGGCCGTCCGCGCGCGCGCCCGCATCACCGAGGGCCGGCCGCGCCTTGATGCGGACGTCGCACAGCTCGATGCCCTCACGGAGCGCTTCTTCAGCGCCATTGACGCCGGTGATCTGCACGGCCTGGAGGCGCTGCTGGCGGCGGACGTATCGCTGCACGGCGATGGCGGCGGCAAGGTGCCGGCACTGGGCCGGCCGTTGCACGGCCGCGCCGTCGTCGCCCGCGCGCTGCTCAACTGGTCACGCGTAGGACGGCGAGTGGGCGGATACACGGTGCAGCGCGTTCCCGTGAACGCGCAGGCGGGTGCATTGATCGTGTCGGCGGAGGGTGCGATCATCGCGGTCTGGGCTTTCGACATCGCGGACCACCGCATCACCGCGATCCGCTCCATCGTCAATCCGGACAAGCTCCAGCACCTCGCCGGCGCGGGCAATTTCGGCGAGTGGCTCGCCGGGCGGCGCGCGCCCACGTCACCGAGCTAGCATAAACGCCGCGCCAGCACGAGTCTTGTCCTCCCGACGCTTCCGTCCTCGCCCGATCCTCGGGTTGGCACGCGCCTTGTCAAGTAAGGGACGGCAGGGCAACGTACTGCCGAATCGCAGACCCCGGAGCGAGCCATGTTCGTGTTCATCTCCCATCTCACGGTACCGGCCGAGGACCGGGCCGAGCTGGAACGTTATTTCCGGAACCGCTCCGGCCTGGTCGACGGCTTTCCCGGCTTCCTCTATCTGCAGCTGCTGCGACCGCAGTCGGGGGAAGCGACGCATACTTTTCTGACCGCCTGGCAGGACCGAAACGCATTCCGGGAATACATGCGCAGTCACGAGCATGCCCAATCACACGCGCGCGAGCCGGGTGAGATCATGGCGCGCACTGAGGTGCGCCACGAGGCCTATGAGGTGCTGATGGATTCGAGGAGCCAGCCGGAGTGGCTGGGCTGAGCGCGGGGGAGCGTGCCGCGCAGCAGCTGCTGGCGCGCAAGGAAGAACTGGCGCTGCGCATCACGGACGTGATGTACCGGGAGGATCCGTCGCTGCTGGCGCGTTACGACCAGCGTGGGCGTGCGCGGTGCCTCGAAGACATGCGCTACAACCTGGAGCACCTCGCACCGGCGCTGGCACTCGACGAACCTGCCATGTTCAGCGGCTATGTGCGGTGGCTGGTCGAGCTGCTCGCGGCGCACGGCGTGCCTGCCAGCGATGTGCGTCGCAGCCTCGAGCTGACGCAAGCCACCCTCGCGGATGTTCTGGACCATGATGAGGCTGCGGCGGTCTCCGCCGCGATCCATGCGGGTCTGCAGTCGATCCCGCAGGAGGAGCGCGGGTGATAGTTGCCGCGGCAGTGAGCCGTGCATACCTCGACGCGGTGATCGCCGGCGACCGGCGCCGCGCGTTCGGCATCGTCGATGATGCACGTGGCGCGGGCATGAACATCGGCACGCTCTACCTCGAGGTGCTTCAGCCCGCCATGCGTGAGATCGGCGCGCTCTGGCAGCGCAACCAGATTACCGTCGCGGTCGAGCACCTGGCCACGGGGATTACCGAGGCGGCGATGGCGCGCATGTACCAGGAGATCTTCGCGGCCGTGAACGATGACGGCCCGACACTGCTCGCCGCCGCGGCCGAAACGGAGCGTCACGTCGTCGGATTGCGGATGGTGTGCGATCTGCTCGAGCTGCAAGGCTGGCAAACGGTGTTGCTCGGCGCATGCGTACCGATCAATAGCCTCGTGTCGATGGCGCGCGATCTACGCCCGGATGTGGTAGCACTGTCCGCCACCATCCTGCCCAACGTGCCGCAGCTGCGCAGCGCCATCGCGGCCCTGCGGCAGGCTGACCTGCAGCCTCCGCCGGTGATAGCAGTCGGTGGCCGCCTCTTCCTCGACAATCCGGCACTGGCGGCCCGCATCGGTGCCGACTTCACCGCCGCCGACGCGGCCGAGCTGGTGCAGCAGCTCGAGGCGCGCTTCCCAGGGCGATGATCACGCGCGACAGGAGGCTGGACGACTGCCTGCGCGTCTTTCCCGGCATCGTCATCGAGATGGGGCTGGACGGCAGGGTGCTGAACTCGAACGGGCACCTGGAGCGGCTCATCGGCCGCGAGATCACCGGCGCTCCCTTCGCGAGCGCGCTCGACGATACGTCGCAGGAAAAGCTGCATCGCCTGCTCGCACCCGATGCGCCGACCCAACTGGGTGACCGGCTGGAGCTGATCCTGGTCGCGCCGCGCACACTCGAAGTGCGCACCTTCCTGGTGCAGCGGACCGAGCCGCCCGACGAGCCGCGCATCTGGCTGGTGGAGTTCGTGCGTGACCCCGAGCTCGAACAGCTGCACGAGGAGCTGGCCGCGGTCAACACCGACATGGTGACGGCGCAACGAGAGCTGACCCGCGAGCGGACACGCCTGGCGCGTGCACTGGCCCGCGAACAGGAGGCGCGCAGCGCGGTGGAGCGCGCCAACGATCGCATCAGGGCGCTGCTGGCCATTACCGATGCGGCGCTCGTGCACCTGGACGTCGACACGCTGCTCGAACGGGTGCTTGGGATATTACCGGGCGCGTTGTCGGCGGACACGGGCAGTGTGCTGCTGGTGGATGAGGCCACCAACGAGCTCGTGGTGCGCGCATCGTATGGCCTCGAGGAAGAGGTCGCGCGCCATACCAGGCTGCGCATCGGCGAGGGCGTGCGCGGTCAGATCGCCGCCCGCGGCGAGCCGGTGATCGTGGCCGACCTGGCCACTGCCGACGTCGTCAGCGCACCGCTGCGCGAGCGTGTGTGCTCGTTCATGGGCGTGCCGCTGCGCGTCGGTGTCCGCGTCATAGGTGTGGTGCACGTCGGCACGTTCCAGCCGCGTGAATTCTCGACCGACGATCTGCAGTTCCTGATGCTGGTTGGTGAGCGCATGGCCTCCGCGATCGAGCGAACGCGTTTGTACGAGGCCGAGCGGGCCGCGCGCGCGACCGCGGACGCGGCGGTGGCCGCCCGTGACGAGGTGCTGGGCATCGTGAGCCACGATCTGCGCAATCCGCTCGGCGCCATCTCCGGGAGTGCGTCCCTGCTGCTCGAGCTGAGCCTGACGGAGGCGCAGCGGCAACAGCAGCTGGCGCTGATCAAGCGCGCCGCGCAGCGCGCTACCCGCTTGATCGAAGATCTGCTGGACGTGACACGCATCGAGGCGGTCGGGCTCACGCTCGAACGCACGCCGATCGAGGTGCAGCCGCTCGTGCGGGAAGTGCACGACAGCTTCCGCGCCCAGGCGGAGGAAAAGGGTATTACGTTCCGTTACGACGTGGCGAGCGATCTGCCGCGCATCAACGCCGACCGCGACCGCATCTTCCAGGTGCTTGCGAACCTGGTCGGCAACGCGATCAAGTTCACGCCGCGCGGCGGACGCATCGACGTGCGTGCCACGCGCTCCGGCGATGCCGTCGACCTCGCCGTGCAGGACACCGGCAGCGGCATCCCGGCCGACGAGATACCGCATCTCTTCGAGCGCTTCTGGCAAGCCAGGCGAGCGCAACGGAGCGGCGCCGGCCTGGGCCTGACGATCGCCCAGGCCATCGTGGACGCGCATGATTCCACGCTGCGGGTGCGCAGCGAAGTCGGCGTCGGTACGGAGTTCAGCTTCTCGATTCGCTGAGCTCGACCGCGCCCGACAACGTCGTCAGGCGCTCTTCGCTCAATCGGTGGCTCAACGCTCAACGACGAAAATGTCCGAGCTGCCCAATCGCGTTGAGCCGAAGTAGAGCCGCTTGCCGTTGCGCGAAAACGTCGCGCGCGTTTCGCCGGCCGGGGAATTGATGGTTGGTCCGGCGTTCACCGGTGGCGACCAGCGGTCCCCCGGAGTGGCGCGGCTGGAATACCAGATGTCGAAGCCGGTGCTGCCGGGCCGGTCCGAGTCGAAGACGATTTCGCGGCCGTCCGGGCTGACGTTGGGCCGCGCGTTGTTGGCGCCCGCGGCGTTGTTCAGCTCACCGATCGATGTTGGTGCCGCCCATTCGCCATCGGCACCGCGCATGCTCACATACAACTGCTGCTTGCCGGTCTGGTCGCTGGAGAAGAAAAGCATGCCGCCGCCTGCACCGACGTGCGAGGGAGAGAATTCGTTGCCCGCGCTGTTGATGGTGCACCCCAGGTTGCGCGGCTCGGCCCATGCGCCGCCCTCCAGCCGCGTTTCATAGATGTCCGCGGTTCCGGCGCCGCAATGCACGCCATCGACACGGGTGCTCACGAACATCAGCCGGCCGCCCGGCAAGGGCGTGGGGCAGAAATCGTTGGCGCTGGTGTTGACGGGCGCCGGCAGCGGCTGCGGCTCGTCCCACGTGCCATTCGGCTGGCGCTGCGACACCCAGATGTCGAGATTTCCGCTTCTATTCGAGGCAAAGAACAGCGACTGCCCGTCCGTCGATTCGTGGGGACAGCCCTCCAGCGCGGCGGTGTTGACGTGGCTGGCGCCGGCAGGATCCACGTTGATCGCCGGTCCCCAATCACCGCGCGCCACGGCATAGGCGGGAGCGACCAGGTCGACCTGGCCGGTCGGATCAGGCCGGTCGCAGGCGGCGAGTTGCAGGGTGAACGCAGTCAGTAGCAGGCAGGCCTGGGATCGCATACAGAACTCCAGTCGAAATGGTGAGCGGGTGGCTCGACCGTCTTGCTGGACGAGCACCTGGGGGCGTACTGTAGGCCCACAGGATCAACCCTCCGTTTCGCCTGGATCAACCACGGGTGAACTCGTCTAAGTTGTTCTCGCTGAAGCTCTTCGGAAGCCCGCTCCTGACTGCGCCGGACGGCATCGCGGTGACCGGCCGCGCGGTGCAGCGGCATCGCGTCGCCCTGCTCGCACTGCTCGAGCTGGCGCCCGGCAGAGCGCTGAGCCGCGACAAGGTCGTCGGCTACCTGTGGCCGGAGAGCGATGCGGAGCATGCCCGCAGGCTTCTCAACCAGGCCGTTTACCAGCTCCGGCGGACGCTGGGCGATGCGGCCATCGTTTCGACCGCGGAAGAGCTGCGCCTCAATTCCGATGTGGTTCGCTCCGACGTCGCCGAGTTCGAGGCGGCCCTCGCCGAGAACGACCCGGCGCG
>CBJLQC010000081.1:0-8405 GCA_966424955.1 uncultured bacterium
ATCGCACCGCCGCACCGCCCCGCCGCGCAGGTTACGCCCCCCGACAGCGCGGGCGTAATTGTTGGTCTGGCGACCCGCCTGCACGCAGAAGGACGCACCGAGCTGGCGACCACGTTGCTCCGCCTCGTCCGGGAACGTTATCCGAATACGCCGGCCGCCGAGCAGGCTGCCCGCCTCATGGCGGAAATGCAGCGGGGCGCGGACGATCGCGGTGGCGACACCGAGCTGATGGTTTTCGGCACGACGTATGGCGCGGCGCTCGGCGTGGCCGTCCCGATCGCGGCGCGGTCCGATGAGCCCGAGGCCTTCGGGCTGGGGCTGATCGTGGGCGGCCCGGTCGGCTTTCTCGCCTCCCGGGCCTACACGCGCAGCCGCTCGCTCTCGGAGGGACAGGCAAGTGCCATCATCTCGGGCGCGCTCTGGGGCGCCTGGCAGGCGTTCGGCTGGGGTGAAGTCCTGGACCTCGGTGAGACCGTCGATTGCTTCCCCGACGGGACCGGCGGGGAGTTCTGCTCGGAATCGGGACCGGAAGCACACCACGTGGTCAAAACCATGGTGGCCGGCAGCCTGGTCGGGCTGGGGGTAGGAGGACTGCTCTCGCAGAAACGCATCACCAACGGCACCGCGGCGACCGTCAACTTCGGTGCGCTCTGGGGCAGCTGGTTCGGCGCCGCGCTGGGCATTCTGAGCGACCAGGAGGACGACGCGATGTTCACCTCGGTGCTGCTGGGCGGCAATGCCGGGTTGCTGGCCGGCGCGCTCGGCAACACGAGATGGCGGCTCAGTGAATCGCGCGCCCGCCTGATCAGCGTCGCTGGTGTGGCGGGCGGCCTGGCCGGGCTGGGCCTGCTGCTGGTTCTCAGCCCCGAGGATGCCGACAACTCGGCGGTGCTCGTTCCGCTGACCGGCAGTATCGTGGGGTTGGGGCTGGGCGCGCACTGGACTCGACACATGGATCGTGAAGCGATGATCGATGTCCGCAGCGGACGCCTGGGCTTCGAGCTGCCGTCGATCCACCCGGCACTGCTCGAGCAGGGTGGCCGGCGCCGCGTCGCGGGTGTCCGGGTAAACCTCGTACAAGCGCGGTTCTAGCAAGTCGTATCAGGTGCGGCTGGAGCGTTGATTGGTTATGCGGGTCCGTAGTCATTTCCCGAGACAATCTCTGGCGTGTTGGGCGCTGCTCGTCCTGCTCGGCGCGGCCGCCTGCCAGTCCGACGACGACGGCGTCGTGCCGTGGGAAAACACGCGCGTCGCCGTCACGTCCGATCCGGAAGGCGCCATCATAGAAATCGATGGCACCAACAGCGGGCGCATCACTCCGACCACACTCTCCAACCTGGTAGGACGGCACACGATCGTCGTGCGGCTCGAGGCGGATGGCATTTCCTACGGCTACCGCGCCGACGTGGATGTGCGCGGCGACACCGAGCACCGCATCACCGGCCCTCTCATGTATCGGTGTGTCAGCCCGGCCTGCCCGATCTCGTCGGTGCGGGAGCGCGACCTGGGCAACGTGCGGATCGCCACGCAGCCGAATGGCGCGCTGTTCACGCGACAGGCCAATGGGAACGGGCTGCGGTGGCCGCTGACCGGGACCGTGGAGTCCTACGCCTCGACCGGAGTGCCGCTCGTGGCAATGATCGCCAGCGGCTCGCGCGATACGCTGGCACTCGGCATTTACGACACACCCTATTTCACCGGACGGCCGCAACCGACTGTCAGCGTGAACGGCGACACGACGAGGTTTCGCCAGTCGATGTGGGTGGTGCCGCCGACCGACGCAATTCTCAACAATGTGCCGACTGTGCGCGGCATCCAGGTGGACGAAGAGCTGATCGGCAGCGGCAGCAGCGATGTCGTCCTGTTGCGGCTGACGTTTCGCAACATCACGAGCACCGAGACCTACCGCGCTGCGGATCCCGTGGTCCCGCCCGCCGGCCTGACTTTCGAGGAGCTGTACGTCGGGTTCGCGCTGGATCCCGACATCGGCAATCCCGCCGACGACATGATCACGTACGAGCCGGCGCTCGATCTGGTCTACGCCTACGACTACGATTTCGCGGAGAGCGCATTTACTTCCTCGGCTTCGACGCAGCCCGGCCTCGTCGGTCTTCGGCTGGTGTCCGCGCCGGCCGGAGCCAGTGCCAAAGTGCTGAACGCCTGGCCGCGCCTCATCGGTACGCAGTTCACCGACTGGTACGCGGGCACCATCTCCGAGCCGATCGGGTTCGGGGTGCTGAGTGGCCTGCGATCGGTCGCCCCTGACTTCCCCGGGCAGCACGTCGGTTACGTGCCGGCCATTGCTGGTGACTATCGGATGTGGGTTGGCGCCGGTCCCATCCGCCTCGCACCCAACGAGGAGGTATCGCTGACGGTAGCGCTGATCATGGCTTGGCCGGTGGCGGGTGAGTTTACGAGCGGACAGGGCGTGCCGCCCGGCGACCCGGATGCGCAGGGCAGACAGATCCAGCGCATCGCCGGCACGCTGCTGGATCGTGCGCGCAATCTGAAGTAAGTCTCCGCGCTACTTCATGCGCTTCTTCAGCTCTTCCAGCCGCGCTTCCGCATCGCGCTCGCGACGCTGCTGGTCGAGCTGCCGGAATTCCGCATCGTGCTTGACGCGGTCGGCTTCGAAGCGTTTCAGCTCGGCGAACTCCTTTTCGGCCTGGTCCTCCATCACCTGCAATTCATCCTGACGCAACGTCAGCTCGTCCTGGAGGACGTCCACCTTGCGTCGCAGGATACCGGCGCGTTCGCTGTGCCGGCGGCCATATTCGCGCGCGATGCGCGCGGTTTCCTCGTCGCCGATCTTTTCCGCCATGACCGCCCGGCGCTCGCAGGTTTGGAGCTGCTCCTCCTCCGCCGCGAGGTCGCGCCGCGACAGGGTCAGGTCGCCCTGGAGACGGTCCAGTGCACGGCGCGCATGCTCCAGGTCGCGGCGCATGCTGCTGGCGCGATGGCTGTCGGACACGTCGGCGCGGTCCTCCAGCTCACGCTGGAAGTTCGCTACCGCCTGCTCCCAGGCCTTTTTCCAGTCCTCGAACATCCTCAGAAGGTAGGTTTGGGGCCCAATCCTTGCCACCTCCAGGGCAACAACATGAGGCCAAAGATGGCGAAGGAAGCTGTCAAAAACTCGCGCGTGCCACCCGACATGATGCACCTCACGCCCGAGGAGCAGAAGTCCCTTACGCACGGCGAATTCTGGATACCGGAGCACGAGCGGCAAGCCTATCAGCGGGCCCTGCGCGCCCTGAATGAAGCGGGCGTGCGGTACGTGATCAGCGGCTTGTATGCGCTCTACGAATACACCGGCATCTACCGGAAGACGAAGGACCTCGATGTTTTCGTCGAGCCCGGCGTCGTGGTGGAGGCCGCGCGCGTGCTCAAGGAAGCCGGGTTCAAGGTCTATCTCGAGCAGGCTCACTGGATCGCCAAAGCCATGATGGGCGATGTGCAGACCGACCTGATCTACGGCATGGGCAACGGCATGGCATTCATCGACCGCGCGTGGTACGAGCGCTCGCGTCCCGGCATCCTCGCCGCTACGCCCGTGCGCATTGCCCCGCCGGAAGACCTGATCTGGCACCGGCTCTTCGTTTCCGAGCGGCACCGCTCCGACAGCGCCGATGTGCTGCATCTCATCATGCGGCGCGGTCCCGAGCTGGACTGGGAACACCTGGTCGCGCGGGTCGGCGACGACTGGCGGCTGCTGCTCGCCCAGATCCATCTCTTCGACTTCGTTTATCCCGGGCATCGCGAGCACGTACCGCGTGCCGTGCGCGAGCATCTGCAGGGCAACGCGCAGCGGGAAATGGATACCGTCGGGGATCCGGAGATCTGTCGCGGCACCATGATCTCGCGCTTCTCCTACAGCATCGATGTCAATGAATGGGGATTCCGCGACCCGCGCAAAGAGCTGACGGTCGCGGCCCGCAGCATGCCCGTCGTGCAGGAGATCGTGGCCGCCGACGTGTGGGAAACCCATCCGACCACCAGGCGAAAGAACGGCCATGGCTGAACGTGATGGACGGGAAGTCCGCATTGCCGCCGTTGGCGATCTGCACTACGACGCAACCCGCGGCGCCACCTTCCGCGACATGTTCGCCGAAGTCAACCAAAAAGCCGACATCCTGGTGCTGTGCGGCGACATGACCACGCACGGCAAGCCCGAGCAGATGGCGGCGTTCGTGCACGAGCTGGCCGGCGTGCAGATCCCCATCGTGTCCGTGCTGGGCAACCACGACTACGAGGCCGGCCAGCATGAGGAAATCACCGCCATCCTCGCCGACCGCGGCATCCAGGTGCTGGATGGCCAATCGGTCGTCATCGACGGCATCGGCTTCTGCGGCACCAAAGGCTTTGCCGGCGGCTTCGGCCGCGGCTCACTGGCCCCGTTCGGTGAGCTGCTGATCAAGGAATTCGTTCAGGCCGCGCTCGATGAAGCGCTCAAGATCGAGAACGGGCTGCGCAGCCTGACCACCGATGTCCGCATCTGCGTCCTGCACTACGCGCCGATCTTCGAAACCGTGGTCGGCGAGCCGGAAGTCATCTGGCCATTCCTCGGCTCATCCCGCCTGCTGCAGCCGATCGATACCATCGGCTGCGACGTCGTCTTTCACGGCCACGCGCACCACGGTACCATCGAGGCCGCTACGCCCGCGGGCATACCGGTCTACAACGTGGCGCTGCCGCTGCTGCAGGAGCGCGGCGACAATTTCCTGGTCTGGACGATCACGGCGCCGGAACGGCGTGGTACGCGGGTGGAGCGGCCGGAACGACTGAAGGTGGGCGGCGGCACGCCGAGCTGAACGGATCCGGGGCCGGCCATCGGGCGCCGGCGCGGATCGTCACTGCGATCGGCGACATCGTCAGCGACTGCGAAATCGTCTTCGTCAACGTGGGTGATGAAGGGCATTCGCATATCACTTTGCCGCGACCCGCGCTGCGCTTCTTTTCCCGCGACCCGCATCCAGCGCTCCGCGCCAGCGCCGGCGAACCCGCTCCTCGCATACGCAACAAATCTGGAAAGCAAACTATCTTTTCTCAGCCGTAGCGCTCCAGAAAACGAATCAGCGCGGCTTCCTCGGGATAATACTCGATCGGCTCGATGGCGCTGACGCGGCGTCTGGATCTGCGCATGTTGCTGACCGTGCGGCCGGCCCGCGCGTATTCATCGAGCACGGCAGGGTGGATGTACGCTTTCTTGCAGATGGTGGGCGTGTTGCCGAGGTCGAGCGAAACCAGCTTGCAGGCCAGGGCGAGATTGCGTTTGACCTCGGTTTGCGTGCTGGCGGGTCCGATGTCGGCGAGGATGGTGGCGGCGCGCACCGTGCCGCCGAAGGTGCGCAGGTCCTTCGATGTGATCTTGTCGCCGACTATGTCCTTCAGATAGCGGTTCACCGATTGCGCGGTGACCGGCCTGACTTCACCCTGCTCATCGAAATACTGGAACAGCCGATCGCCGGGAAGCGAGAGTAAATCCTCGATGATCTCGACCAGCGGCGTGTCGGCCACGAATTGGCGCTGGTCGATGCTGCGCTTGCCGATGTAGTTGAAGATGAGGTTGTTGCCGTGCACCTCGACGTGCTTCTTGCGCAGCGTACTGATGCCGAAAGTCTTGTTCTGTACGGCGTAGCGCTCACTGCCGGCACGGAAGTAGGCGCGGCAGATCAGTCGCACGACGGTGGCATGCACCTTCTCGCGATCGAGATCCGGACGCTTCAAATGCTCGTTGGTCTTGTCACGGATCAGCGGCAGCGCCGCCGAGACGCGCTTCAGCTTGTTCCACTTGCGGGTGTCCCGCTTCTGCACGTGTTGCGGGCTGTAGATGTACTGCTTGCGGCCTGCCGCATCGAAGCCGAACGCCTGCACCTTGCGGCGCGTGTCCGGCGCAATGTGCACATCCGTCCAGGCCGGCGGGATGCGCAGCTTCCGGATCCGCTCGAGCGTGGCCTGCGCGCGCAGCGGCCGGCCGTCCGCCGCCGTGTAGCGAACTCGCTTGCCGCTGCCGACGCGCCGCCACCAGGATTCCGATCGGGATCTAGCCATGGAGCGGAGGCATAATTCATGGAGCGTGCCAAGCCCGAGCTTATCTCACGTGTTTGTACATCAGCTCGATGAGCTCATCGTACATGGCTTCGGCATCCTGACCGTTGCTGCGAATGGCCTGGGCGGCGCAATGACGCAGGTGGTTGCGCATGAGCTCGCGGCCCACGGCGCGCAGGGCTTCGTGCACAGATGAGATCTGCGTCATGATGTCGGCGCAGTAGCGGTCCTCCTCGACCATCTTCTGCAGGCCGCGCACCTGCCCTTCGATCCGGCGCAGGCGCTTCAGGTTGCGATCCTTGATGTCGGGATCGACGGCCAGCGCCTTGTGCTCGTGGTTCATACCGGTCTCCATCCCCGTAGTCGCAGGCTGTTGGAAACGACACTCACCGAGCTGAACGCCATGGCCGCGCTGGCCAGGATTGGACTCAGCATGAGCCCGAACGCCGGGTACAGCGCGCCGGCCGCGATCGGGATGCCGATCACGTTGTAGATAAACGCCCAGAACAGGTTCTGCCGCATTGTGCGCATGGTGCGGCGCGCCAGCGCGATGGCATCGGCGGCACTACGCAAATCGCTGCGCATGAGCGTCACGTCGCTCGCTTCGATCGCGACGTCGGTGCCGCTGCCGATGGCCATGCCCACATCGGCCTGGGCCAGCGCGGGCGCGTCATTGATGCCATCACCGACCATGGCCACGGTACGCCCTTCGGCCTGCAGCTGCCGAATCACATCGACTTTTTCATCCGGCAGCACTTCGGCGACGACGCGCGCGATGCCGGCCTGGCGCGCGATGGCTTCCGCGGTCGCGCGATTGTCACCGGTCAGCAGCACGACATCCAGCCCCATGCCGCGCAGCTGCGCGATGGCGCCGCGCGATGTCTCGCGTATGGGATCGGCCACCCCCAACGCCGCCGCGGGCCGGCCATCAATGGCGACGTAAACGGGGGTGCTCGCCTGCGCTGCGAACGCGTCCGCCGTCGCAACGAGCGGCGCGGTGTCCACACCGTTCTCGCGCAGAAACGCGGCGTTGCCGACCAATACCGTGCGATCTTCCACGATCCCGCGCGCGCCGCGCCCCGCGACGGCCTCGAAACGCGCCACCTCGCGCGCCGGCGCGCCCCGTCGGTCGGCATCACTGAGGATCGCGGATGCCAGTGGGTGCTCCGAGCGACGCTCGACCGCGGCCGCGAAGCTCAATGCGTCGAGCTCGCTGAAGGAAGACGTCGCATACAGCTGCGTGACGGCCGGCTGCCCTTCCGTGACCGTGCCGGTTTTGTCGAGCACCACCACATCAAGCTGGTGCGTGCGCTCGAGCGCTTCGCCGCCCTTGATCAGGATGCCCAGCTCGGCGCCCTTGCCACTCGCGACCATCACGGCGG
Organism: uncultured bacterium; assembly: GCA_966424955.1. Taxonomy (GTDB): domain Bacteria; phylum Gemmatimonadota; class Gemmatimonadetes; order Longimicrobiales; family RSA9; genus CBJLQC01. The sequence goes on from CBJLQC010000081.1 coordinate 7,428, forward strand.
TCGGGACGGCCAGGCCCATCGCGCAGGGACACGCGATGATCATGACCGCGACGCCGGCCGCAAAGGCGCGGACGAACGGCGCGGCCTCGGCTGCGATGAACCACACCACGAAGGTGGCAATCGCGATGGAAATCACGGCCGGCACAAAGATGCCGCTGATCCGGTCGGCCAGCCGCTGGATCGGCGCGCGCGATCCCTGCGCCTCGCGCATGAGCTTGACGATCTGTGCCAGCACACTGTCCGCGCCGAGCGTCGTGGCCCGGTACTGGAAAGCGCCCGTGCGGTTGATCGTGCCGCCTACCACGCGATCGCCCGCGGCTTTGCTCACCGGCATCGATTCACCGGTCAGCATCGACTCGTCCACCGCGCTGGAGCCGGATACGATCACGCCATCCACGGGGATGCGCTCGCCCGGGCGCACTACCACGATTTCACCACTGTGCACGGATTCGATGGCGACGTCGGCTTCGCCGCCATCCCGGATGACGCGCGCCGTGCGCGGCTGCAGCTCGGCCAGCTTGCGCAGTGCCGACGACGTCTGCTTCTTGGCACGCGCCTCGAAAGCGTTGCCCACCAGGATGAGCGCGATGATGATGACGACCGCCTCGTAATAGACGTCCGCCGCCACGCCACGCGAAGTGAAGAAGGAAGGCGCGAACGTAGCAAACGCCGAGAAGAGAAAGCCGGCACCCGTGCCCAGCGCGATCAGCGTGTTCATGTCGGCCGAATGATGCCGCACCGCCGCCCACGCCCGCGTGTAGAAATGCCGCCCCGCCCACGCCATCACGAAAGCCGTAAGCAAGAACAGCACGATGGACAGAACATGGGCCGGCACGTCGTACAGCCACGGGAAGGCGCGCTCGATCCACGGATTGATCACGCGCATGCTCCAGCGCATGAATGGGTCGGCGCCGGCTACGCCGCGGTGCGTGCCATGCGCCATGAGCGGCATGGACAGCAGCATTGCGAGCACGCCGG
>CBJLQC010000082.1:0-8405 GCA_966424955.1 uncultured bacterium
AGTAGCCGCGCAGCATTGGACTAAAGGGCCCGCTGAAAAGCGGGCCTTTTTGTTTATTCAGTTGGATATTCACCGCGAAGACGCGAAGTACGCGAAGCAGGGCGATAGTCATTTACGACGCGCTTCAAACCATTCTTTAACATTGGAACGTTGAAGTTGATGATCAGACCAACTTCGCACCTCGAGAGTCTCAGGTAGGTGAGTAATTGCGCTTCATGTATTGGCGTGATCTTCTCGACGGCCTTGATCTCAAGCACGAGTCGACCCTCGACGATCATGTCCAGGCGATAACCGCAATCCAGCCGAATCCCCTTATATTGAATTGGTAGAGATTTTTGCCGCTCGAACCGGATGCTGCGTGCGGATAATTCGTATGCCAAACAGGGTTCATAACTGGATTCCAGCAGTCCGGGACCTAATTCCTGGTGCACAAGAATCGCGGCGCCGATAACTATGTTACTGAGCGAGTCAAATTCCATTACTTCGCGTCCTTCGCGTCTTCGCGGTGAAATAATTCGTCTTGCGGGTCAAAAGAATAGGATGGTGGGCGCTCTCTGCCTCGTCCTGACCCTCGCAGCGAGCGCATACCCGCAGACCGATCCGCTGGGCTGGAACGCGCCGCGCGCGCGCGAGCTGATCGAGCGCGCCAGCATTCGGCGCGACCTGCCGCGCGGCGACTCGACGCTCACCAATTACACGGCCAGGGCCAACGGCTTCGTGTACTTCTACCTGGACCGCCAGGCGACCGATGATCGCACGCTGGTCAAAGTCGACCAGATCGCGCTCGAGCTTTATTGGAAGAACCCGGACCGCACCAAGCAGCGCATCGTCGGCTTGCGCGACGTCAGCCGTCTGCCCAACCGCATGTATTATCACCTCGACCATCTCACGGTCGTGCAGAATGGTTTCGGCGATGTCATCAAGATTGGTGATGGCGACGAAGTGCGTGACGTGCCGCATCCGGCGGCGCACGGCGCGGATTCGATCTACGATTATCGTCTCGCCGATTCGGTCACGCTGCAGTTGGGCGGCGATCAGGGCACGGTGCGTGTCTACGAGCTGCAGGTGCGACCCAAGCGGACGGATCGATCGGCGCTGATCGGCTCGGTGTTCGTCGACCGCGCGACCGCCGACATTGTGCGCATGACGTTCACGTTCACGCCCGCATCGTACGTGGACCGCCGGCTCGACTACATCAACATTTCGCTCGACAACGGTCTGTTCGCCGGGCGGTACTGGCTGCCCGCGGAGCAGGCCGTCGAAATCCGACGGCAGCTGCCCGAGCTGGACTTTGCCGCCGGGGCAGTCATCAAGGGGCGGTTGCGCGTCGGACAGTACGCATTCAATCAGCCGCTGCCCGACACTGTGTTCTACGGTCGGCCGGTCAGCGCCGTCCCCGAAGCGCAACGGCGAACCTACGACTTCCCCCAGGACATCTTCGCGGATGTCAACGAAGAGGGCTTGTCACCTACACTGCGCATGGAGGAGCTGCAGGAGCTGGCGGCCGAGCTGGTCGGCAAAAGCAAGCTTTCCGGGTTGCCGCCCGTACGCTTCTACATGCCGGATGCATCATCCTACGTCCGGTACAATCGCGCAGAAGGCTGGTACGCCGGACTGGGCGCTTCCTACGTCGCATCGCCGAGCTTACGGTTGGACGCCCTGGGTGGATACGCGTTTGGTGCTGAGCACGCCGCGGGCTTGGTGCAGCTGCGCGTCGACCATGGCGGCACGCGGTTCTACGTGGCAGCCGAAGCCAACACGGTGCGTGATATCGGACCCGTGAGCGGACTGCCCGGGATGCTGAACACGATCGCCGGGCGGCTGTTCCAGCGAGACTACCTCGACCCGTTCTATGTGGACGCACTGTCGCTGCGTTTCGAGCAGCAGGCGAGCCGCAACTGGCAGCTGCACCTGCGCGTGGCCGCAGAAGAGCACACCAGCGCCACGCTCACCCAGGATGCCGACGGGTTCCGGCCGGTCCTGTCTGTCGATGAAGGCCGCGCATATGCGGCCGCGCTGCGCCTGGAACGCGCGCTGCCCGAGACGGCCGGTCTGCGCTGGGCCGGCGCTCTGCAAGGCGACGTCGTCCGATTCGAGAACGAATGGTTCACCCGCCCGCGCCTCGAGCTCCGCGCGCAATTCGATAATGAGACCAGGCGCACGCACCTCGCTGCTGCGCTGCACGCGGGTACCGTGATCGATGGCGCGCTGCCCGCGCAGTACCAGGCGCTGCTGGGCGGGCGCGAGACGGTGCCCGGCTACGGGTATCGCGCGTTCGGTGGCGACACGTACGGTTTGCTGAACCTGGAAGCGTCCGGCAGCGTGTGGGAGCCATGGCTGCGGCTGCGTGCCTTTGGGGCGGCCGCGACGACCAGCTTCGAAGGTGATACCACATACGTGCAGCTGCGCCCGGCGACCAAACCTGTATATGGCGGCGGCGTGGGCGTCGGCCTGTTCTGGGACATCATCCGTATCGACGTCGCTTATGGCGACCGCTGGCGCACCATCTTTTCCGTACAACCCAACCTGCGCGACATTCTCTAGCTGACCGCAGGTCGGCGTGCACTCCTATTCTAATGCCCCGGCCGCATACTCACGTTGTGTCCCTCACTCAACATCCCAAGGGGGCACCCATGAGCCGCACTGTCAACAAAGTCATTTTGGTCGGTAACATCGGCCGCGATCCGGACATCCAGACTACCAACGGCGGAACCAAGGTCGCGCACGTCTCGCTCGCCACCAGCCGGCGCGTCCCGCGCAACGGCAGCTTCGAGGACCGTACCGAGTGGCATCGCCTGACCATGTGGGACCGCCTGGCGCAGCTTGCGGAAGATTATGTCCGTAAAGGCGATCGCGTGTACGTCGAAGGCCGCATCGAGTACGATTCCTTCGAGAAGAACGGCGTGACCATTCCGACGGCGGAAGTCCAGGTGCGCGAGCTGGTGCTGCTCGGTTCGCCGCGCGGCGCGAATGGTGCCGCCGATGAGGAAGCCGAAGACGAAGAGTAGCTACTCACGCCCTTCAACTCGCGCGGAGCTTCGGGCGAGCCGACATTGGACGCTGCGCCTCTGCGCACCTCCGCTGCCTCTGCGTTTCTCCGCGCGAGATGAAGAGTACGAAACGTCTACTTGCACTCGTACCAGTTCGCGCCCACGCCACTCGCCACCTCGAGCGGCACGCGCAGGGATACGGCGGTGCGCATCAGCTCGAGTATCTCCTCCCGGACCTCTTCCCGGTTCGCCTCCGGTATCTCGAACACCAGCTCATCGTGCACCTGCAGCAGCATGCGCGCGGGCTGCTCGCGCTCCTGCATCGCGTGATGGATGTTGATCATGGCGATCTTGATGATGTCGGCTGCGCTGCCCTGCACCGGCGCGTTTTGCGCGGCGCGCTCGCCAAAGCTGCGGATGTTGTGATTCGGGCTGTGGATCTCCGGGATGTAGCGGCGGCGGCCACTGATGGTTTCGACGTACCCCTTTTCCCTGGCGGACGCCTTCATCGCATCCAGGAAGGAGCGCACGCCGGAAAAGCGAACGAAGTACTGCTCGATGAAGGTCTTCGCGTCGGTGACCGATATACCGAGCTGATTCGAGAGGGCGAACGGTCCCTGACCGTAAATGGTCGCGAAGTTGATGGTCTTGGCCGCGGCGCGCATGTCGGCCGTGACCTGGTCGAGCGGTACGTCGAAGACCAGCGCCGCGGTGTGCTTGTGGACGTCACCGCCGGCTTCGAAGGCTTCGATCAATCGGTCATCGTTGGCCATGTGCGCCAGGATGCGCAGCTCGATCTGCGAGTAGTCCGCGCTCAGGAACAGATACCCTGGCGCGGGCACGAAACCCTTGCGGATTTCGGCGCCGGTCTGGGTCCGGATCGGGATGTTCTGGAGGTTGGGATCGCTCGAAGACAGGCGTCCGGTGGCCGCCACCGTCTGATTGAAATTCGTGTGGATCCGCTTCGTATCCGGATTCACCAGCTGCGGCAGTGCATCCACGTACGTGCCGCGCAGTTTTTCCAGTTGCCGGTACTCCATGATCAGCTGCGGCAGGCGGTGTCCCATTTCCGCCAGCTCCTGGAGCACGGACGCGTCGGTCGAGGCCCCGGTCTTGGTTTTCTTCACGACCGGCAGTTGCAGCTTGTCGAAAAGGATCTCCTTGAGCTGCAGCGTGGAGTTGATGTTGAAGGGCGTGCCCGCTTCCTTGTAGATGTCGGACTCGATCAGGCGCAGGTCCTGCTCGAGCCGGCTGCCGAAGCGCTTGAAGAACTCGAAGTCGATGCCGATGCCGGCCCATTCCATGGCGCCCAGCACATGGATGAGCGGCAGCTCAATCGAGCGGTATAGTGTCTCCAGCTCCTGCGTAGCCAGGTCGACGCGCAGCTTGCGCTCGAGACTGATCGCGATGTCGACGTCCTCGCAGGCATAGTCCTTCGCCTTCTCGACGTCGCATTCGGCGAACGGCCGGAAATCCTTCCCCTTGCCGCACAGCTCTTCGTAGGTCGTGGTGCGGTAGTCGAAGTGCTGCATCGCCAGCGCGTCGATGCTGTGATCCCGGCGGCCCGGATCCATCACATACGATGCGACCATGGTATCGAACTCGATCGCGGCCAGCTTGATGCCGGCGCGGCGCAGCGCCAGGTAATCGTGCTTGAGGTTGTGGCCGATCTTGCGAATGCCGTCGTCCTCCAGCACTTCGACCAGGGGGCGCATCGCCGGCGAGTCGAGTGGCGGCAGGTTGCTGCTGGAGGGTCCGTCCAGCGCGAGCATACCCGACTGGTAGTGACCGAACGGCAGATAGAACGCTTCGTTGGGCTCGAAAGCGATGCCGATCCCCACGATCTGGCCGCGCATCGGATCGCGATCGGAGGTCTCGCAGTCGAGTGTGATGTACCCCAGCTTGCGCGCCCGCGCGACCAGATCGACTACGAGCTTCGGCTCATTAACCAGGTCATAATTGCGCTCGCGAGCCTTGGTGGTTGCTTCGACCGGCGCGGCGATCTCGCGGACCAGCGTCGTGAATTCGAGCTCGACGAACAGTTGCCGCAGCCGCGTATGGTCCGGCTCCTTCGTCGCGAGTGCGTCCAGGTCCAGCTCCACCGGCAGCTCCGTCTGAATCGTGACCAGTTCCCTGGACAGCCGCACATCCTCCGCGTAGTTCTGCAGCGCCTCCCGCGCCCGCTTGTTTTTGACCTCTTCCGCTCGCCGCAGGATTTCTTCGACCGGTCCGAACTGCTCGATGAGTGAGATCGCCGTCTTCGGACCGATGCCCGGCGCGCCCGGGATGTTGTCGGAGGAATCGCCGATCAGCGCGAGGTAGTCCACGACGTGCTGCGGCGGAACACCCAGCCGTTCCTGCGCATTGCTGGTGTCCACCCACTCCTCATCGATCATGGCCTGACCGCCGCGTCCCGGATTGAGTAGTGAAATGCCCGGCCGCAACAGCTGGTAGAAATCCTTGTCGCCGGAAACGACCACCGCCTCGATGTCCTGTTCGGCCGCGCGATTGGCAAGCGTGCCGATCACGTCATCAGCCTCGTGGTCGGGCAGCGTGATGACGGGAATGCGAAATGCCTCGACCAGCGCGTTGATGCGAGGCAGCTGCACCTGCAAATCGGTGGGCATCTTCTGACGCGTGGCCTTGTACGCGGGATAGCGCTCGGTACGCTGGCTGCTCCCGGCATCGAGCACCACGGCCAGGTAATCAGGCTGGTGGTCCTCCAGGATGTTCATGATGAAGCGGGTAAAACCGAACGCCGCGGACGTATTCTCGCCCCGCGTCGTAATCAATGGACGGCTGATCATCGCGAAGAATGCGCGGTAGATGAGCGCGTACCCGTCGATGAGAAAGAGGCGCGGCCTGGTTTTTCGCGGAACGTTTACCACTGATGGACGACTCCGGCGTAGATCCGGCGTTATTGTCGGGCAGGGGGGGTGGACTCGCAATAAGAAAACGCCCCGCATTACTGCGGAGCGTTTTCATTTCCGTCGCCTTGTCTGGGGTCGTACAGTGCCCACACGAAGTGGGCTCGCTATTCACACGGCGCTCGAATGGCCCGAGCTGTTACTGAACCCTTGAAACACTGGCGGCCTGGAGTCCCTTGTCGGTCTGCTTGACCTCGAACTCCACTTCTTCCCCTTCGGCGAGAGTCTTGAAACCCTCCATCGTGATTGCCGAGAAATGGACAAACACGTCCTCACCGTCGGGTTGTTCAATGAAGCCATAACCCTTGGCATCATTGAACCACTTGACCTTACCTCTGGCCATTGGAGCTGCCTCCTACAATTGGATTAATGCTGGAACCGGGGATCCTGCACGCTGCATCTTAAGCAGCCGTCTGAGGAAGGTCAAGAAAATCGTTGGGGGACAAGGCCGAACGAGACCTAGTCCCCATATAGTGCGCGGTAGATGGTGGTATTTACGCGAATGACTTTTACATAGTCGCGCGTTTCCTCGAACGGAATGCGCTCGACAAAGAGGTCCGGCGAGCGGAATTCGGGGAAATCCTGCCAGCGGTCCATACGCGTCGGGCCGGCGTTGTAAGCGACCAGGACAGCGTCCTCGCGCGCGTCGTAAATGGCCATGAGATCGGCCAGGAACTTGGTCCCCAGTCGGATATTGACCTCAGGGTCCATGAGCCGCTCGCGGGTGACCTGCCCACCGCCCAGCTGCCGTCCCGTGGCCGGCATGACCTGCATCAGGCCGATGGCGCCCGCGCCGCTGACCGCCCGGTGATTGAACCGGGACTCCTGGCGCATCAAGGCCGTGACAAAGAAGGGGTCGAGGCCGCGGTCGCGGGCCTCCCGCCGGATGATCTCCTGGTACGGCATCGGGAACATGATGCGGAGCAGCCGGGCGTTCCAGCTTTCGCCCTTTTGCAGCAGCTCACGTCCCGTCGCAATGCCGGCAGAGGCGTGTCCGTTCTCGTTGAGCTCTTCGGCGATCGAGTAGAGCGCTGCCTTGTTCCCCGCGACATCGCCCTTCAGCCGCGTCAGCTCGAACGCCGCTGCTTCATTCCACCCGATGTCCCGCAGCAATAGCCAGCGTCCAAGTCCGCGTGCGACCCGGGGTCCGAACACGGTGTCGCGCGGCGGCCCGGGCGGCAAGTCGGCCAGCACATCGCGGCCCAAAAGCTCAGCGGCGCGTATGTCGTAGTACGAGAACGACGTGCGTGCATCCACCTGGCCCAGAAGATCGCGGGCCGCCTGTTTCTGGCCGAGTGCGGTTGCCGCCTGGGCCGCCCAGAATTTGGCCTGCTCGGCGGCCACGCCGCGCGGATAGCGCTCGCCGTAGGTCTCGAAGGTGCGCCGGGCCGCCGTGTAGTCCTTGCGCAGGTATTGGATTCCGCCCAACCGCATCAGGGCGAGGGCGGGCTCATCGCCGCCCAGCTCATGCCGGGCCGCCGTGCGCTGGAAATACGTCACAGCATCGTTCAGCCGGCCGTCGTCCTGCGCCAGGTCGCCCAGGAAATAGAGGGCACGTGTGGCGGCGCGTGATTTCGGATAGTCGGCGGCTACCCGGCGGAAAGTGGCCGTGCCTGCGGTCCGCTTGTCCTGCCGGTACTGCGATCGCCCGGTGAGAAAGCGCGCGTCGGCCGCCCGTGCGCTGCCTGCGGGAACCAGCTTCAGCTCGCGCTCGGCCGCCTCATAATTCCCGGCATTAAATAGGGCGGCGCCCAGCTCATAGCGTACTTGCGAGCGCAGCTTGCTGTCCTCGGTCTGTTTGATGAAGGAGCGCAGGGACGCGATGCCCAGTGTCGTCTCGCCGCCGCGCACCAGCGCACGACCTACTTCGAGTCGCTGCGTTGGCGTAAGCGTCTTCAGCTTGGATAGCTCGCGCGCCGCGTCGACGCCGGCATCCGATGAGGGCGCGGTACTCAGCACGCGCAGCAGCGTTGTCTTGCGCTCCGCGGCACGCCCCACCTCGCCATGAATGTCGGCCGTCAGATACAAAGCTGCGGCACGCTTGCTGGCACTGCCGGAACGAGCGGCCATCGCCGCAATCTCCAGGGCCCGCTCGTATGACTTCGCCTTGGCGTACACACGCGCGCGCGTGCGCCATGCCCACTCGTTTGTGATGTCGGGATCGAGTCCGGTCAACCGCCGGCGCACGCCGGCGGTATCACCGACATGCGAGAGGCTGGTAGCCGCAAAGGTGTTGAGCCAGTCATTGATCTGCGGCAGCTTCTGGGCGGCGCTGTCGAAGCGGGCCACCGCTTCGACATACTTGCCTGCGTCGTGCAGCGCCTGGCCGCGGCGGGCCAGTGCCACGCCTTCGGCGCGAACTGTCTGGACGTTCACCGGCGCCGATGATGCCGCGACCGGCGCGCGCTGGGAACGCACGCGGGTTACTTCCGGCGCGCGCCGGCTGATCAGCTCGGGCGCAATCGCGAGCAGCGCGATGGCGCCGAAG
>CBJLQC010000083.1:0-8375 GCA_966424955.1 uncultured bacterium
CGATCGTGGCAACGCTGCGCGAGCTGGAGAACCATGAGACGCTGCTCGTGCAGTCGGGGAAGCCGGTAGCGGTTTTCCGTACCCATGCCGGCGCGCCGCGCGTGCTGATCGCGAATTCCAACCTGGTCGGGAAGTGGGCGACGTGGGAGTACTTCCGCGAGCTGGAGCGCGCGGGACTCATCATGTACGGCCAGATGACGGCGGGTTCGTGGATCTACATCGGTACGCAGGGCATTCTCCAGGGCACCTACGAAACGTTCGGCGCCGTGGCGCGCCAGCACTTCAACGGCTCGCTGCGCGGCAAATGGGTGCTGACCGGCGGCATGGGCGGCATGGGCGGCGCGCAGCCGCTGGCGGCGACAATGAACGACGCGGCGATGCTGTGCGTGGAAGTGGATGCGCAGCGCATTCAGCGCCGCATCGATACGCGTTACTGCGATCGCATGACGGACGATCTGGATGAAGCGCTGCAATGGGTGCTGGGCGCGCGCGACCGCGGCGAAGCGCTTTCGGTGGGGCTGGTCGGCAATTGCGCGGAGGTGCTGCCCGCGCTGCTGCAGCGCGACATCATCCCGGATGTACTGACCGACCAGACCTCCGCGCACGACGAGCTGAACGGTTACGTGCCGGCCGGGCTGTCGCTGGAGGTAGCCGCCGATCTGCGCATCAAGAATCCGCGCGAATACGTGCACCGCTCCCTGCAGTCGATGCGCGTCCATTGCGAAGCGATGGTCGAGATGATGCGGCGGGGCGCGATCACGTTCGATTACGGCAACAACCTGCGCGGGCAGGCCCAGACCGCAGGATACGACGACGCGTTCGCCTTCCCCGGTTTCGTGCCGGCCTACGTGCGTCCGCTGTTCTGCGAAGGCAAGGGCCCGTTCCGCTGGGTGGCGCTCAGTGGTGAGCCGGCGGACATCTATCGCACGGACGAGCTGGTCCTGGAGCTGTTTCCGCACGACCAGCATCTCGCGCGCTGGATCCGCATGGCCCGCGAGCGCGTGGCGTTCCAGGGCTTGCCGGCGCGCATCTGCTGGCTGGGGCAGGGTGATCGCGCGAAGTTCGGGGTCGCGATGAACGATCTGGTCGCGCGTGGCGAGCTGAAAGCGCCCATCGTGATCGGGCGCGATCATCTCGACACCGGCTCGGTTGCCTCGCCGTTCCGCGAGACGGAGGCCATGAAGGATGGCAGCGACGCCATTGCCGACTGGGCGATCCTGAACGCGCTGCTGAACACCGCGTCGGGCGCGAGCTGGGTCTCCTTCCACCACGGCGGCGGTGTCGGGATCGGGCATTCGTTGCATGCGGGCCAGGTACTGGTCGCCGACGGAACGCCCGAGATGCGTGCCCGCATCGAGCGGGTGCTCACCAACGATCCCGGCATTGGTGTCGCGCGCCACGCGGACGCGGGTTACGACGAGGCAGTGGCGACCGCGCAGCGGCATCACATCAAGCTGCCGATGGTCGACTGACATGCGTGTACTCGAAGCCGACCTCACCTACATCAACGGCGTCTTTCAGGCCGGCATCGGGGTGGAGGTCGATGACGCGGCCGGCACCGTCGCGCGGGTCGGTCCGGTGAACGAGCTGGGTGGCGAGCGGTTCCGGCTGCGCAATCGCGCGCTGCTGCCGGGATTCGTCAATGTGCATTCGCACTCCTTCCAGCGCGTGATCCGCGGGCGCACGCAGTGGCGTCCCGCGCGCGGCGCGCCCTCGGATTTCTGGAGCTGGCGCGACGAGATGTACGCGGCCGCGCTGTCGCTGAAAGCGGAGGACGTCTACGACGTCGCGCGGCTCTGTTTTCTCGAGATGCTGCTGGCCGGCTTCACGACCGTCGGCGAGTTCCACTACCTGCAGCTGGATGAAAGCGGCACCCCGTACGGCGATCCGCTGGAGCTGCACAAGTGCGTGTTGCAGGCGGCCACGGAAGTCGGTATCCGCATCGTGCTGCTGAACACCGCCTACGTGACGGGCGGCGTGGGCGCGCAGCTGCGGTGGACGCAGCGGCGATTCGTGACGCCGGACCTGGACAAGTTCCTGAATGATTGCGAGCAGCTGCGCAGCGCCGCCACGCGCTACCGCAACGCGACCATGGGCGTGGCGCCGCACAGTGTGCGCGCGGTGCCGCGCGAGTGGCTGAAGCCGCTCGTGGAGTGGGCGCGCATGGCCAGCGTGCCGGTGCACATGCACGTGTCGGAGCAGGTGGGCGAAGTGGAGGCGTGCGCGGCGGCGTATGGCATGCGGCCGGCCGAACTGCTCTCGGCGGAAGGCGTGCTGGACGCGCGTCTGACCGCCATCCATGCCACGCACATCAGCGCGCATGAAGTGGCGCTGCTGGCGCGGGCGCGCGCCTTCGTCTGCGCGTGCCCGGGCACCGAGCGCGACCTCGCCGACGGCTTCCTGCCGGCTTCTTCGCTGCACGCGGCCGGCGTGCGCGTCGCGATCGGCACGGACAGCCAGACCATCATCGACCCGCTGGAGGAGATCAGGCTGATCGAATATCACGAGCGACTGCGCCGCACCGAGCGGGTATTGCTCAGTGGCACGGTGGGCGACCGGCTGGAGAACGCGCCCGTGTTGCTGCGCATGGGCAGCGAGCACGGCGCGGCGTCGCTGCAAGTCAATGCGGGCGCGATCGAGGCGGGACGCGAAGCCGACCTGGTCAGCATCGACCTGACCGACCTGACGCTGAGCGGCCACACGCCCAACTCGCTCGCGGCCATGCTCGCCTTCACGGCGCACCCCCACATCGTGCGCGATGTCTGGATTGCCGGACGGCAGGTGATCGCGGAGCGGCAGCACCGGCACAGCGGCGATATCACGAATCGCTACCGTGCCGCAGTCGAGCGCGTGTTTTGATTCGCCCGAGGTTCTGTTTTGCAGCATCCTGATTTCATCATCCCCGCCGATCGCCTGCCGCCGGGTTTTGCGCAGCAGCTCGAACAACCGGTGGAGCACGCAGTAGAACCCAAGCCGGCGGCGACCATCGTGCTGCTGCGTGATGGTGCAGCCGGGCTCGAGGTGTTGCTGCTGAAACGCCATCGCTCGAGCGGCTTCGTGCCCGGCGCCTACGTTTTTCCGGGCGGCCGCACTGATGCCGCGGATGGCGATCCGGCGCTCCTGCAGCACGCGCTGCATTTTCGCGAGGCGGGCGTGCCGCCCCACTTCTGGTTTGCGGCAGTACGCGAGGCGTTCGAGGAGAGCGGCGTGCTGCTGGCGCGGGACGCGCGCGACCGGTGGCTGCCGGACACGCAGTCGTCGGAAACCATGCAGCAGCTACGCTTGCGCTTGCTGGACGACGGTGCCACGCTGCTCGATGTCGTGCGCGCCTGCGCGTGCCGCATCGATTTCTCGGACGTGGTGTATTTCGCGCACTGGATCACGCCGCTGGCCGAACCGCGCCGGTATGACACGCGTTTTTTCGCGGCGGGTCTGCCGCCGGGGCGCGTGGTGCAGGCGGACGCGCGCGAGATGACGGACGCGCTCTGGCTGACTCCCGCGCATGCGCTCGCGCGTTTCTCGGAAGGTACGCTGCCGATGGTATTTCCAACCGTGAAGACGCTCGAGCAGCTGTCCCCCTTCACGACGACGACGGACGCGTTGCACGCGCTCGCGACGCGCGACGTCGAGCCGGTCATGCCCAGGCTGGTCCGCACCGAGACCGGCGTCGGCATTGTCATTGACCCGAAGTAGAGGTGGCTTTGACCGGACAGGCGATGCGCGTGGTTACTACATGGACCGCCATGGTGGTACTGACTGCAGGGTCATTGGCGGGCCAGGAGCGTGCAGCTGACTACACTCGGCTCGAGCAAGGCTTGCGCGCAGCCGTCAACGAGTACGTGTTGCTCAGCACGGAAAGTGCGAAGCTGGAAGGTCGCCTGACCAGCGTCCTCCGAGATTCGGCGTTCCTCGGCTCAAACGTCGTTGCCTTGCGTGACATTGAAAGTGTGCACGTACGGTCATTCCAGCGTGACCCGCTCTGGAACGGGGCGTTCATGGGTGCCGCGATCATGGCGGCGACGGGCTGGGCGATAGGGGGCGCCATGGGCGAGTCAGACAGTGGCGGGAGGAACATTCGCGAGGTCGGCGCCGGCGTGCTGCTCGGTGCAGCGATTGGTCTCATGGTCGATGCGGCCAGAGATAGAAAGCAGTGGACAGAGGTATGGCAGCACAAGGAATAGGTGGAGACAAAGTCTCATGCAGAATAGAGCACGAACACTCGGTGAATTGAAGGTTTCCGGTTACCGCCATCGCTCGGTCAAGGACGAGCTGCGCGACAACCTGATCCGTAAGCTGCGTGCCGGCGCCCTGAAATCGTCCGAGCGCAGCGGCCCGGAGGCCGCGCGCCCTGATTTGCGAGGCGCCGCGGGTGAGCAGCTTTTTCCCGGCATCATCGGCTACGACGATTCGGTCGTCCCGCAGATCATCAATGCCATTTTGTCGCGCCAGAACTTCATCCTGCTGGGGCTGCGCGGGCAGGCCAAGAGCCGGATCGTGCGCCAGCTGGTCACCCTGCTCGACGAGGCGATCCCGGTATTGCAGGGCAGTGAGATCAACGACGATCCGCTCCATCCCATCTCGAAGTATGGCCGGCTGCTGATCGAGGAGCACGGCGACCAGGCGCCGATCGACTGGGTGCCACGCGATGCGCGCTTCGTGGAAAAGCTGGCGACCCCGGATGTGACGATCGCGGACGTGATTGGCGACGTCGATCCGATACGTGCCGCGCGGGGCGGCCACGTGCTGGCCGACGAGCTGACCATCCATTACGGACTGCTGCCGCGCGCGAACCGCGGCATCTTCGCGCTCAACGAGCTGCCGGACCTGGCCGGCAAGATCCAGGTGGGTCTGTTCAACATCATGCAGGAAGGCGATGTGCAGATCAAAGGCTATCCGATCCGCCTGGAGCTGGACGTCATGCTGGTGTTCACTGCGAATCCGGAGGATTACACGGCGCGCGGCAAAATCATCACGCCGCTGAAGGACCGCATCGGCGCGGAGATCATGACGCACTATCCGGAAAGCCTGGAGCTGGCCATGTCGATCACGCGACAGGAAGCGTGGACCGATCGTGATGGCCCGCCCGCCGAGATCCCGGAATATGTCAGCGAGATGGTCGAGCGCATGGCATTCCTTGCGCGCGAGGACAAGCGTATCGACCAGCGCTCGGGCGTGAGCCAGCGCATGTCGATCACGGTGGTGGAGACCGCCGTGTCGAACGCGGAGCGGCGCGCGCTGCTGACGGGTGAACAGAAGATCGTGGTACGCCCCAGCGATCTGTATGCTGCGCTGCCGTCGATCACCGGGAAGATCGAGCTGGAGTATGAGGGCGAGCTGCTGGGCCCTGACAAAATCGCGCGCGAGCTGCTCTCGCGCGCCGCGCAGGAAACCTTCCTGGCCTGGGGTGGTGAAGCGGTAGCCGATGACCTGGACGGCGTGGTCGCCTATTTCGATGGGGGCGGCGTCCTGCAACTGGGCGACACCGCGGGCAGCGACGCGGCGCTGCAGGGGTTCCAGCTGGTGCCGGGGCTCGTGGATATCGTGCGTGAGCTGGCGCTCGGACGCGACGACTCGAGCGGCTATACGGTCGCAGGGTGCGAGCTGGTGCTGGAGGCGCTGGTGGCGGAGCGGCGGATCACGCGATCGGAGGCGGGACGGTATGGCCGGGCGCCGCGGCGTTCGCCGCCGGGCGGCATGAAGCCGCCGACGTATGAGGTTTAAGTCCCCATGTTGCAACGTTCACGAGTGGCGCAAACGCGTATGGCTCTCTACGAAATCTTTGCTGGGAAACGCGCCTTAGGCGTTCATAGCGACAGGGGCCACTCGTGAACGTTGAAACGTGGGGACTTGAGATACGGAAGCGCCAGTTTCAGGATCTTCCGCTGCGCTGAGGGCATCGCCAGGCGCGGCAGCTCGGCCAGCGGTAAGTCCCGCGCACGGGCGTATTTACCTTCCCACTTACCCGCCCCCTGGTCCGTGAAATGAACGCAGTAGCTGATGCGCTTGTGCGTGAATGTGTGGATGACCACGCCGATGTAGTTATAGGCGGATGGGTCGGTGATTTCCGGGAATTCCCACAAGCCGGCGAGCAGCCCGCGCGGCGGGCGCTGCACGACTGTTACCTGGCCGTCCTGCAGCGCGACCAGCGTATGCACGGTTTCCTGCGGTAGCGGCCGCTTCTGCGCACGGCCCGGACGCAGATGCACGGTCCCGTTGCGGTGTGCCGCACAAAGACGTTGTACCGGGCAGGCGGCACAGGCGGGGTGGCGCGGCGTACAAACGGTAGCGCCCAGCTCCATCATCGCCTGGTTGAAATCGCCGGGGCGCGTTCGCTCGAGCAGCCGGTCGGCGTAGCCTTGCAGATCGCCGGCCGATGGGGCGGGCAGGTCGAGCAAACGCGTGAGGACGCGCTTCACGTTGCCATCGACCGCGGCGTGCGGTGCGCCAAAGGCGATAGAGGCGACCGCCGCAGCCGTGTACGGCCCGACGCCGGGCAGCGCGCGCAACCGGTCGTAATCGCCGGGCAGCTCGCCGTTGTGCCGCTCGCGCACCATTTGTGCGGCACGCTGGAGGTGGCGCGCGCGGCTGTAGTAGCCGAGACCTTCCCACTGTTTCAGCACGTCGTCCACGTGCGCGCCCGCGAGCGCGGGCACGTTGGGGAAGCGGTCCAGCCAGCGGTGGTAGTAAGGGATCACGGTTTCGACCCTCGTCTGCTGGAGCATGAGCTCGGAAACGAGGATGTGATACGGATCGCTGGTCGCGCGCCATGGCAGGTTGCGACGGTGGCTATCATAGAAGGCGAGCAGGCGCGATCGGAACGACCTCGCCAAGGCGGAACTTATGCGCTTCACAACCTACACCAAGTACACGGGTCTATATCTCGATGCGCTCAACGTGCAGGACCTGCTCGAGCGCCTCGCCGATTTCCTGCTGCAGAGCGGTTTTGCGGGTGGCCAGCAGTATCACCCCTGGTGGGGTTGGACCGGCGACGACGCCGATCGTTCGCTCGACTCGCTGAAGGAAGCGCTGCTGCAGGCACTCATCGAGAGCGGGCAGCTCACGCCCGACATGCTAAAGGAGTTGCGCGGCGAAGGCCAGAGCAGCGAGGCGGCGCGTGAGAAGATCGCGCAGCTGCTCGATGAGCTGGTGCAGAAGCTCATGGAAGAGGGTTATCTCTCGCTGAACGCGCCGCCCCAGATGCCGGGGACGCACACCGAGATGGCCGCGGGCGGCGGCATGATCGACGAAGCCAGGGCCGCGCAGCAGGTCGAGTTCAACCTCACGCAGAAAGGCATCGACTTCCTCGGCTACCGTACGCTGCGCCATCTGCTGGGCGCGATGGGCAAGTCGAGCTTCGGCAGCCACGACACGCCGCACCTGGCTACCGGGATCGAGGCCGAAGCCGAATCGCGCAATTACGAGTTTGGCGACACGCTCAATCTCGACATTCCGGCCACGCTGAAGAACGCGATGAAACGCGGCTCGCTGACGGTGCCCATGGACCTCGATTACAAGGACCTGATGGTGCACCAGGCCGAGTATCGCAGCTCGTGCGCGACGGTGCTGCTGCTCGACATCTCGCATTCCATGATCCTCTACGGCGAGGATCGGTTTACGCCGGCGAAGAAGGTGGCGCTCGCGCTCTCCCATCTCATTCGCACGCAATACCCGGGCGATACATTGCGGGTCGTGACGTTCGGCGATCGGGCGCAGGAAATTCCCATCAAGGAGCTGGCGCACACGCAGGTCGGGCCGTACCACACGAACACGGCCGAGGGCCTGAAGGTCGCGCGCCGTGTGCTGCGCGCGCAGAAGAAGGACATGCAGCAGATCGTCATGATCACGGACGGCAAGCCGTCGGCGATCACGCTGCCTAATGGCCAGGTGTACAAGAACCCGGCCGGCCTCGATCCCAAGGTCATTCGCGAGACATTGCGCGAGGTGGCGGCGTGCCGGAAGTCGGGGATCCTGATCAACACCTTCATGCTGGCGCGCGATCCGGCGCTGGTGCAGTTCGTGGCGCGCGTGTGCGAGATGGCGCGTGGCAAGGCCTACTTCACCAATACCATGACGCTGGGGCAGTACGTGATGCGCGATTTCCTGAAACGGAAGTCTCGCCGGGTACGATAGCGCAGAGCGCGCTGGGCTTCACGGCGAGAACGCAGAGATCATCGGTGAAATCGCGGGCGGCGGAAATCGCGGGATGCGGCGGGGTTGGCCCGGTCGGTGCGCAGCCGTCGCACCCGACCTTCACGCCGTACATCCCTGCGCAGACTTCGCTGCGCGAGCTGACTCCCTTACCGATCATCGTGGGCACCGTCCTGGGCATGATCTTCGGCGCGTCGTCGCTGTATCTCGTGCTGAAGGTCGGTCTC
>CBJLQC010000084.1:0-8367 GCA_966424955.1 uncultured bacterium
ATAGATGCCGAGGCAGGTGTCCTTGCGCGGAAAGCGCTGGCCCTTGCCGGAAAACGCCTATACCCGGCGCCGCCTGCTCGCCCACGAGCTGTTCCATCATCTGCAGCCCGCTCTCGGCATTCCCGCGAGCGACGTCGCCAATGCGCACCTCGCGATGGGCGAAGGCCGCATCCTCATGCGCCTCGAGTGGCGCGCCCTCGCAGAAGCCCTCATTCGGACCGGCGAGCCGCGCCGCACCGCTATCGCCGACGCCTTGCTGTTTCGCGCGCGCCGCCGCGCGCTGTTCGAGCGGGCGGCGCAGGAAGAACGCCTGCTCGAGCTGAACGAGGGACTCGCCGAATACACCGGTTTCAAGCTGAGCGGTCTGCCCGAGGCCGTGCTGCCTGATCGCGCCGCCGTGCAGCTGAACAATTATGAAAACACCGACAATTTTGCGCGCAGCTTCGCTTACGCATCAGGCCCGGCGTACGGGCTGCTGCTCGACGCCGCGCGGCCGGCATGGCGCAAAGAGGTGACCGCGCAATCCGACTTGGGTGAAATGCTGGCGCACGCTTACCGCGTCACGGTGCCGGCGGCGACGCAACTCGATCAGCGTATTGCCTCATATGACGCACAGCGGATGGTGGAGGAAGAACGGGCGCGGGCGGCCCGCTTCCTGGCATTGCAGAAAGAGCTGCGCGCCAAACTGGTGGACGGGCCGACCCTCGCGCTCCCGGTCGGCGCGCAGTTCTCCTACGGCTTCGACCCGAATGGCGCGATTCCCATCGATGGCGTCGGCACCGTCTATCAGAGCGTTCGCGTGACCGATGAATGGGGCGTGCTCGAAGTCGAATCCGGTGGCGCGCTGCTGCTCCGAAACGAGCAGGGAATTACCGGCGTGCGCGTGCCGGCGCCGCCGGACGCGCGTGAGCCGCTGCAGGGGGGCGGGTGGAAGCTCACGCTGAATGCCGGTTTTAGTGTCGTTCCCAGCGGGCAAGGCTACGTTGTAAAGCGCAACGAATAGGGACGCACGAGACTTACGTCACCGGTTCGTTGCGCTTCCAATCGCTAGACGGCAGGCGCCAGCAGCTTGTACATGACCGGGGTCACGAGGCGGGCCAGCACGGTGGACGAAACCAGCCCGCCAATGATGACCCACGCCAGCGGCGAATACAGGTGCGAGCCCTGCAACGCCAGCGGCAGCAACCCGCCGATCGCGGTCATGGTCGTCAGCAGGATCGGTACGAACCGCACCTCGCCGGCGCGCTCGATCGCTGCATCGAGCGGCACGCCCTCCTGGCGCAGCTGGTTGGTAAAGTCGACCAGCAGGATCGACGTCTTGATCTCAATGCCAATCAGCGCGACGAAACCGATCATCGCCGTGAAGGAAAGTGTGTAGCCGGTCGCCAGCAGCGCGCCAACGCCGCCGACGACCCCCAGCGGAATGACCGATGCGACGATCAGCATGCTCTTGAACGTTTTGAACTCGAGCACCAGGATCGCCAGAATGGCGAACACGGCGACGATGATCGCCGTGCCGATTCCGCCGAAGCTCTCCTGCCGGCTCTCGATTTCTCCGGCCGCAGTCAGCCGGTAGCCTTCCGGCAGCTGCAACGAATCGAGCTTGGCCAATACATCCTTGGTCACGCGATCGGTAGTGTACCCGGATTGCACCCATGACTTGACGATCGCCACCCGCTCTTCATCGTAGTGCTCGATCGTGGTCGGTGACGCGGCGAACCTGGGTTCCGCGATCTGGCGCAGCGGCACCTGCGCGCCGGTAACCGACGCCAGATAGATGTTGTTGAGCGACGCGAGCGTCGGCGCATCCTGGTGCGGCAGACGCACGGCAATGTCGTACTCGTCGCCATCGGCTTCCCGTACGTGACCGGCGCGCATTCCGGCAATGCCCAGCCGCACCGTACGATCGACCTCGACCGTCGGAACGCCCAGCATGCCGGCTTTCTGGCGATCGATAGCCAATTGCAGATCCGTGCGATGCAGGCGCAGCGGATTGTCCACGTACTGCGTGCCGGGCGTGCTGGCGATGGCCAGCTCGACACGCGCCGCCAGCGCGCGCAGGGTATCCAGATCTTCGCCCGCAATGCGCATGGCGATCGGCGCATCGATAGGTGGACCATTCTCGAACTCACGCACCTCGATGCGGGCGCCCGGATACTCGGCGAACTGGGCGCGCAGGGAATCGAGCAGCGCGGGCGTCCGCTTGTCGTATTTCTCGATCAGCACGAAGATCTGCCCGACGTTCGACTTCTCGTCACGGCCGAAAACATTGTAATAGACCTGCGGATTCATGTGGCCGACGTTGGTGAAGTACGACTTCACTTCCGGCCGCCGCGCCAGTGCTGCTTCCGCAAAACGCGCTGCCTGGTCGGTTTCCGCGAGCGCTGCGCCCTCGGGCGCGCGAATGTCGATGAGGAACTGCGGCGTGCCCGCCTTGGGGAACAGCGAGAAGCCCACGACCGGCACCAGCAGCACGCTGAGCACGAACAGTCCGCCCGCAATCGCCAGTGTCCGCTTCGGATGCAGGAGTGAGCGGTGCAGCAAAGGCGCGTAGGTCTTGTGAATCGCGCCCACGAAGGCCCGGTACGCGCGGCTGCCGCCGTGCTGCTCCGGCTTCATGAAGATGCTGCCCAGGAAGGGTATGATGGTCAGCGACACGAAGAGCGATGCCAGCACCGTGAACACCACCGCCATGGGCATGACGCGGATGTAGCGCCCCGACAGCCCGGGCAGGAAGATCAGCGGCACGAAGGCAAAGATCAGCGTGGCGGTGGCACCCATCACCGCCACCGCGATCTGCTTGGTAGCCTTCACCGCCGCGTCACGCCGCGAATAACCCTCGCGCAGGTAGCGTGAGATGTTCTCCACCACGACAATCGAGTCGTCGACCAGCAGGCCGAGCGCGATCACGAAGCCGACGATCGACAGCTGGTTGATGCTGTAGCCCGTGAAGTACAACCCGGCGATCGCCATGGCCAGTGACAATGGAATCGAGATCATGACCACGGCGGACGCGCGCAATCCGAGGGGGATCAGCGTGAGCAGCACCAGCCCGATGGCAATCAGGAAGTCTTCGCCCAGCCGATTCAGACGGTGCGACACATTTTCGGCCTGGTCGAAGCCGCGCTCCAGCGTAACATTGGGCGGCAGCCGTTTCTCGAAGGAGTCCAGCTCCCGGTAAATACCATCGCGCACGCGCGCGATGTTTTCCGCGCCCTTCTGCGTGGCTGTCAGGAAGATCGCGCGCTGCCCGTTATAGCGCGCGATGTGCGTCTCGTCGGCATACGCCCAGTTGACTTCCGCGACATCACGTAGTCTGACGATCTCGCCGGCCGCACCACCCACGACCGTGTTGCGGATGTCATCAATGTTGGTGTAATTACCGCTGCCTTTCAGGTTGAGGCGACGGTCGCCGATCTCGATCGCGCCGCCCGGAATGTTCACGTCCTCGCTGCCGATGGCCTGCATGACACGCGCGACCGGGATGCCGTACTGCGCCAGCCGCGCAACGTCCAGCGCCACCCGCACCTCGCGCTGTGGATAGCCCCACGTCTCCGCGCCCTTGACGCCCGGCGTGGCTTCGATCCGGTCCTCCAGGTTCTCGGCCAGCTCCTGCAGCACGTGGTAGGGCGCGCTCGGTGAGACCAGTGCGAGCTGGACGATGTTGACGTTCTCCGCGCCGCCGTCGAACACATCCAGACTGTAAAGCTCCTGCGGCAGGCTGGGCCGCAACGCATTCAGCTCGCGCAGCACTTCGTCCTTCTTGCGATCCGCATCGACGTGCGTCTCGAACTCCGCGATCACGACCGCAAACTCGTTCTCGATCTTGGTGCGGATTTCCTTGATGTCATCCAGCTCGCCTAATCGCTCCTCGATCGGATCCACGACCAGCTGCTCGATGTCCGCAGGCGTCGCGCCCGGATAGATCGTGACGATCGAGTAGACCGGGATCGGGAACGTCGGGTCTTCTCCGCGCGGAATCGCCGTCCACGCGCTCAACCCCATGGCGGCCAGCATCACGAAAATGACCACGGTGAACTGCCAACGGCTCACGCTCAGTTCGGCCAGTTTCATTGGACGACCTTCACTTTCGCGCCATCACTCAAATACACGCCGCCCGCACTGACCACCGCGCTCGCATCTTCGAGCCCGGCCGTCACCGCAACCTGCCGCTCGTTAATGGCGGCAATCGCGATGTCGCGCCGCCGCGCCACATCGCGCTCGACCGTGTAAACCACCGCCCGATTGCCGTCGGCTTCCACCAGCGCCTCGATCGGGATGCTGCGCGCCACCCCATCCGCGCGCGGCCTGATGCGTACGTTGCCGATCAGCCCGGTCGGCATCCCGGGCGCTTCCGCCAGCCGCACCTCGACCGCATACGTGCCGGTCAGCGGATTGGCCGCCGCCGGGATCTCGCTCACGCGCCCGGCAAACTCACGATCCGGATACGCCGAAAACGTCACGACCGCAGGATCGCCGAGCCGCAAGCGCACGGCGTCCCGGTCCGGCACACCCACCCGCACGATGCTGCCGGAGGACGCGCTTCCCATCACGATGATCGGCTGACCCGCCGAGACCAGCTCCCCCGCCGCGGCCTGCTTGCGCAAAATGACGCCGTCCGTCGGCGCCACAATGGCGGCATAGCGCTGGTTGAAAGCCGCGGTCGTATAATCGGACTGTGCCAGCTCCACCGCGGTCGTCGCGTCCTGCACGTTCTCCAGCGTAGCGACACTGTCCTGGTAAAGATTGCGCGCGCGCGCCTGGTCACGTTTCGCCTTGGCCAGGGCCGTACGCGCCTTGGCGAGCTGCGCGTCGATCTCGCGCAGATCCAGCGCGGCCAGCGGCTGCCCGGCACGGACCGTCTGTCCTTCCTGCACCAGCACGCGCGCGACCACACCGCCGATCTTGAAGCCGAGCTCCAGTTCTTCGCTGGTCGAAAGCGTGCCCGTTGCTTCGACCGTCTGCGTCGCGCCACCTGTCTGCACCGCGGCCAGGCGCACTGGGATGGCCGGAATCACCGCCACGTCCGGCTTGCCTTCCGCGCCCGCGCACGCTGCGAGCAACACGCTGATCAACCAGACTCTATTCGCTTTCATTTCCCTGTCTCCCCGTTTTCCCGTTCCCCTGTGTCGCCCATCCTGCGCAAGGCTGCCACGCGCTCCAACTCGATGTAGTCCGCGGCGTACTGGTACTGCGTGAGAATCGTGTTCAGCTCGGCGTTCGTGAGCGAGGTGCGCGCGTCGATATACTCGATCTGCGGCGCCATACCCTCGGCATGCCGGCGGCTGACCAGCTCGAAACTGCGACGCGCGGCGTTCAGCCGATCCCGCGCGGCCGACCTCGCCCGACCGGCGACCATCACCGCGTCGTAGGCCTGGCGTACCTGCATCTCGATCTGATGCTCGATCTCTCTGCGGCGCAGCTCGCCACGCTGTACCTCGAGCGATGCCTGCTGACGGCGCGCATCGTCCTGCCCGCCATTGAACACGTTCCAGCTCAACACGAGTGAAGCGACCGCGACGTCGTTCCGCGCATCGAAGCGGTATTCGTTCCCCTGCACGCCGTAATCGACAGCCAGCGCCACGCTCGGCAGGAAGGACGCGCGCGCCAGCCGTTGCTGCGCCTCGGCCGCGCGGATCCCACCGTCCGCCTGCCGGAGCTCCTCCCGCCGCGCCAGCGCAACACGTACCGCCTCCTCCGCGCTCACTTGCAGCTCGACAGCCAGCAGCGAGTCGGGAACCGGCGTCAGCTCATCGGTCGGTGCACGACCGAGCACGTAATTGAAGTAGCGCGCCGCTGCACTGCGGTTTTGCTCCGCCTGCGCGATCTGCTGGTCGATGTCACTGCGGTCCGCAATGGCCCGGTGCAGCGCGGCCGGCGTCACCTTGCCATTCGCCAGCAGCCGCTCGTTCACGCGCACGTTTTCACTCACCAGCGCATGCGTGTTCACATACAGCTCCGCGATGCGCGCGGCGCGCGCGTAGTTCACGTACGCCAGCTGCACATCGGCCGCGAGCTGGCGCGCGCTCGCCGCCGTGCCCGCCGCCTCGACCGAAGCCAGCGACTTCTGCAACTGGTAGTTCGAGATGATTCCCGCGTTGAAGAGTGGCTGCGCTATGCGCACGCGCGTCTCCTGCGCAAATGGCAGCCGCGCGTCGATGTTGGTCGGAAACGCGCTCGTCCCGGTCAGCTGATTCAACGCCGCGTACGCCGGATTCACGAGGTCGCCTACGTTCATGACGCCATGTGTCTGCGAGTAGCGCGCATCCAGCGTAGCCGACGGCAGAAAGGCCCCCCGCGCCTGGCGGACCGCGGCCTCGCTCTTTGCCAGCGCCAGGCGCTGTCGCTGCATCCCGTAGTTGTTCTCCAGCGCTTCCGTCACATACGGCCGCAGCACATGGATCTCCTGCGCGTGCGCCGCCGTCGTGGCCCAGGCCAGCAGCGCTCCGGCGAGCGGGAAGAGCAGGCGGCCGATGAGGCGTAGCGGATGTCGAAAGAGGGTAGTCATAATCGCTTAAGTTGTTACTGCGTTATATTTTATAACATCGTTAAGTTGAGCTGCCTTTTAAAGGCGGCTCTGTCGGAGCCGCCCGCTCCTGCATGACCGTTACGTGTCGCTCAGCCGACCGTGATCCCTCGAATGACCGCGTCCACCGTGAGCTCGGCCAGCTGGCGAGGATCTGCCCAATCGACCCACGGATCCGTGCTCTTCATCAAGTGCAGAGACACGACCCCATGCACGGCCGCCCACAACAGATTGCTCACCTGGCTCGGGTACTCACACAGCTCGGGCCGGATGCGGCCGGCGTTGATCGCATCCGCCACCGACTGCTGCAGGAACGCGTAGGCGTTCTCCTCAGGATTGTTGACGCCCAGCGGAATCCCCTCCGGCGTGACCACGTTCTCATGGTCGTGCTGCGTCATGAACATGAACTTGTACTGGCTGGGGTTGCGCAGCCCGAAATCAACGTAGGCCAGCCCCGTCTCCCGAATGCGGACGATCGGGTCTTCGATGGAGCGCGCCTGCGCGATGACCTGTCCCAGCTCGCTGAAGTCGCAGTAGCACAGCTCGCGCAGCAGCGCATCCTTGTCCGCGAAATGGTAGTAGATCGCCGTGGCCGTATACCCGATGCGGTCGGCAATCGCCCGCATCGTCGTGCTTTCGATCCCCGCCTCCCCGAACATCTCGCGGGCCGCGTCCAGGATCCGCGCGCGCGTGGCCGTGCGCTCCTGCTCGCGTCGTTCCCGACTAGGCGTAACGGCCTTTTGCTTAACCATGTGAGACAACTTAACGTTGGTAAGTAGGGGCCGCAATACTGTCGCCTAACTCATTGCAGCGGCAACACTTCGCACGCAAAGCCCTATCTCCGATTGATTGTCAAACCCTCGGCGCGCCGCAATCTTTGCCCGCCGTGGACTACTTCTACGCGCAACGCGCCGCCGCCTTTACCGAACGGGCCGAAGCCGCCGACCGGCAGGTGCGGCGCTTCAGCAACCTGCGGCTGCTCCTCTTCTTCGCCGCGGTAATTCTCTTCGTCGTTTTCCGGGACCATGGCGTCGCCACGCTGGTCACCCTCGCCGTGGCCGCGCTGCTCTTCGCACTGCTGGTACGCTCGCAGCGCCGTCACCGTGAGCGGCGCCGTCATTTCAGCGCGCGCGCCGCCCTGTGCCGCATCGGGGTCGCACGGTACAGGCGTAGCTGGGCAGAGTTGCCGGTGGTGCTGCGTGGTGCCGCCGATGCCGGCCATCCCTATGCCGGAGATCTCGACCTGCTGGGCGTGCCCTCGGTCTCGCAGCTCTTTGGTCCCGTCTACACGTTGCACGGACAGCGCGCGCTTCGCTCGTGGCTGCTCGAAGCTGCTGCCATCCGCACGATCGAGGAACGCCAGCACGCAGTGCAGGCACTGCGCGGCGACATTGATTTTCGTGAAATGCTGGCCGTGGAAGCGCAGCGTATCGACCGCGCGAGTCATCGTCGGCTCGAGCAGTTCATGGGCTGGGTGACGCGCTCGGGCGACCAACCTCTCCCGCTGCCCATCGTGTGGCTGGTGCGCGCGCTGCCGGTCGTAACCATCGCCCTGTTGATCGCGGATAGCAGCGGTTGGGTGGAGCGGAGCTGGTGGCTCATCCCTCTCGCGCTGAGCGCTGCACTCAACGCGCTGTACCTGCGACGCATCTACGCCGAATTCGACGCTGCCTTCAGCCGCGAGCCGGCGCCGCTCGCCTACGCGCAGGTCTTCGCAGTCGCCGAACGCGCGCCGGATCGCACCACGCTGCTGCAACAGATTCAGGGCAAGCTGCGCGCGGGGGGCTTACCGGCCGCGCCGCGCATCAAATCGCTCGAGCGCATCATGATGGGCTCGGACG
>CBJLQC010000085.1:0-8294 GCA_966424955.1 uncultured bacterium
CGAGGCGGGTGCCATCCTGGCGGGACTGCTCGACGCCATTGTGCCGGAGATCCGGCCGGGCGTCAGTACCGCCGACCTCGATCTTTTCGGCGAGAACTTCATCATGGCGCATCCCGGGGCGACCCCGTCTTTCAAGGGGCTGTACGGGTTCCCGGCCAGCCTCTGCATCTCCGTAAACCATGAGGTGGTGCACGGCATCCCGAACCGGAAGCGGATCGTGCAGGAGGGCGACATCATCAGCATCGACGCGGGCGTCTTTCTGGAAGGGTGGTACGCCGATGCGGCGCGCACCTACGCCGTCGGCGACGTGGACGCCGTTTCCGAGGTCCTCCTGCGCGTGACGGAGGAGGCCCTCCAGGCGGGCATCGAGATGGCCCGGGCCGGCAACCACCTGGGCGATATCGGCAGCGCGGTGCAGGGCGTGGCCGAGTCGGCCGGCTTCACCGTGGTTCGTGACCTGGTCGGTCACGGCATCGGGCGGGAGCCGCACGAGGAGCCCCAGGTACCGAATTTCGGGAAATCCGGTCGTGGCCTCGTGCTCCAGCCCGGGCTGGTCCTCGCCATCGTGCCGATGGTCAATGCCGGGACACCGGCCGTTCGGACGCTGGCCGACCGCTGGACGGTGGTCACGGCGGACAAGAAGCGGAGCGCCCATTTTGAGCACACCGTGGCGGTAACCGAGGACGGCCCCCGGGTGCTCACCCGGCTGGCGGGAGAGTAGGAAACCGGGGTGCGGGCACTTGAGACAACGCCAAACCGTTCATATATTTAAAAGCTGTTCCATAACCGTGCAGGGACCCAGAATGAAAGTGCGTAGCAGCGTCAAGCCGATCTGTGAGCATTGCAAGGTGATCAAGCGCGCCGGCGTGGTGCGCATCATCTGCAAGAAGAATCCGCGTCACAAGCAGCGGCAGGGATAACGGAAAATGGCTCGTATTGCTGGAGTCGATCTCCCGCGCAACAAGCGCATCGAGATTGGGCTGACCTACATCTACGGTATCGGTCAGGCGACATCGAACAAGATTTTGGAAACGGCCGGGGTCAACCCTGATCGTCGCGTGCACGAGCTGAACGACGATGAGGTCAACCGCCTGCGCCGCATCATTGAAAGCCAGTACAAGGTAGAGGGCGCGCTGCGCACGGAAGTGTCGATGAACGTCAAGCGTTTGATGGACATCGGCGCGTATCGCGGGCTGCGCCATCGCAAGGGTTTGCCGGTTCGCGGCCAGCGCACGCACACCAACGCGCGCACGCTGAAGGGCAAGCGCGTAGCGATCGCCGGTAAGAAGAAAGCGACCAAGAAATAATGGCGAATCCCAAGAAGGGTGGACCGCGCACCAAGCGTGCGCGCAAGCATGTTGATGCGGAAGGCGTCGCGCATATCAAGGCGACGTTCAACAATACGCTGGTGACGATCACGGACAACCAGGGCAACGTGGTGACCTGGGGCAGCTCGGGCAAGGCGGGCTTCAAGGGTTCGAAGAAGTCGACGCCGTTCGCGGCGACGGTGGCCGCTGAAGCGTGTGCCCGTGAAGCGGTGAACCTGGGCATGAAGCGCGTGCACGTGCGCGTGCAGGGTCCGGGCAGCGGTCGTGAGTCCGCGATCCAGGCGCTGGCCGCCGCGGGTCTGCAGGTCAAGTCGATTCGTGACGTGACGCCGATCCCGCACAACGGCTGCCGCCCGCCGAAGAAGCGCAGAGTCTAAGACCGTTCACGTGCACGAACACGGACACGTGCACGTAAAGCTCATACGAACGTGACGTGTCCGTGCACGCGTTCGTGAACGAAGCAGCAATGGTGTAAACCGCCACCCGTCTGGGGCGGGATGAAGCCTAACCAATCACATATCGAGACGGAGTATCGAAGTGGGTCGTTACACAGGGCCGGTGTGCAAGCTGTGCCGGCGTGAAGGTCAGAAGCTTTTCCTCAAAGGAACGAAGTGCTACACCGACAAGTGCCCGATCGAGCGCCGTAATTATGCGCCTGGTCAGCACGGTCTGGCACAAGCGCGCCGGCGCAAGGCGTCGGAGTACGCCCAGCAGCTTCGTGAGAAGCAAAAGGTGAAGCGCATTTACGGCGTCGCCGAAAAGTACTTCCACAATTTGTTCACCAACGCTTCGAAGCTGCCCGGAGTGACGGGTGAGAACCTGCTGGTCGGTCTCGAGTCGCGGCTGGACAACGTGGTGTATCGGCTGGGTTTTGCCTCGAGCCGTAACCAGGCGCGTCAGCTGGTGCGGCACCGTCACATCGAGGTGAACGGCCGCACGGTCGACGTTCCGAGCTACCAGGTCCGTCCGGGTGATGAAGTGCGGGTCGACGGGCAGTCGAAGGATCTGCTGCCGGTGCAGGCTTCACTCGAGTCGAAGACGCGCCCGGTGACGGTCCGCTGGCTAGCGGTCGATGAGGGCACGCGCGCCGGCCGCATGCTGGAGCGCCCCACGCGCGCGGACATTCCGCTCGCGGTGCAGGAGCAGCTGATCGTCGAGTTGTACAGCAAGTAAAGCAGGACAAGAGACTAATAGCTCTTGACCTGACGGGTTGAAGGACAAGGAAGTGGCGGGGCGTGAATACGTGGATGATCTCACGCCGGCTCGTACGCTCGACTTCTGACCTCGATAAAGGGAAATAAGCGATATGGAATTGGATCTCACCGGATTGGTGCTACCGCAGCGCATTGAAGTCGTACAGCGTTCCGAGGATGGTCGGCAGGCGCAGTTCGTGATTTCACCGCTCGAGCGCGGCTTTGGTCAGACGCTCGGCAACACGGTTCGCCGCATTCTGTTGTCGTCGCTGCGCGGTTCGGCGGTGTGGGCTTTTCGCATGGACGGCGTGGTCCACGAGCACCAGACCGTACACGGCGTCGTCGAGGATGTGCATCAGATCATTCAGAATCTGAAGACGCTGGTGCTCAGCCTGGATGCCGCCAAGGACGAGGCCATGCTGGAGCTGCGCGCGTCGCGCTCCGGGCCGGTCACCGCGCGCGCCATCAACAATCCGGGCGGCGCCACCATCATGAATCCGGACCACCACCTGTTTACGCTGCAGGACGACCGCGAGGTCAACATGCAGCTGTATGTGAACAAGGGGCGCGGCTTCGTCACCGCCGAGCAGCATGTGCTGCCCAAGGGTAGCCCGGTGGACATGGTGCGCGTGGATGCGATCTATAACCCGGTGCAGCGCGCGAACTTCACGGTGGAAGAGACGCGCGTCGGCCAGCGCACGGACTTCGACCAGCTGACGCTGCTGGTCGAGACCAATGGCAGCGTTAGCCCGGATGAAGCGGTTGGCTATGCGGCGGGCCTGGCCCGCAAGCACCTGGAGTACATGCTGCGCTTCGCCGAGCCAATGGATGCGCATGCGCCGGTGGCGGGTGCGGTGCGGGTGCCGCCGCCGCTCAAGGAGCTGTTCCGCCGCCCGATCGATGAGCTGGCCGAGCTGAGCGTCCGGTCGGTCAACTCGTTGAAGAAGGAAGACATTATCACGCTGGGCGACCTGGTACAGCGCACCGAGGATCAGATGCTGAACATCGAGAACTTCGGGATCAAGTCCCTGGAAGAGATCCGCCAGTTCCTCAACGAGCACAACCTGCATTTCGGGATGAAGATCGAAGAGGGCGAGGATGGCGAGCTCTTCCTGATCGACGAGCGTTCGCGTGAGAGCGCGGCTGCCGAGCAGAGCGCCGACGCTACCCTGGAGTAGAAGCCATGAGACACCGCAAAAAGGGGCGTGGGTTCGGCCGCACCGCCGAGCACAGGAAGGCAATGTTGCGCAACATGGCGACGTCGCTGTTCCTGCACGGTCGCGTGGAAACGACCACCGAGAAGGCCAAAGAGCTGCGCCGTTATGCCGAGCCGATCATCACCAAGGCCAAGCGTGGCGATCTGCATGCGCGTCGCCTGGTAGCGCGCGACATTCAGAATCCGGAAGCCGTGCACAAGCTTTTCACGGAAATCGGTCCGAAGTACGCCGAGCGGCCGGGCGGCTATACCCGTGTGCTGCACCTCGGCCATCGCCAGGGCGATGCGGCCGAGATATCGATTCTGGAACTGGTAGACTAAAAAGCAGGTTAAGAGGATAAAAGGGCGAGCGCGCGAGAGCTGGCAAGCGAATCAGGCTCGCGCTCGCTAACCCTTGATCTGAGAGGGAGAGGATACAAATGGCCCGTGTATGTTATGTGTGCAACAAGGGCGTCACGTTCGGTAACAACGTCAGCCACGCGAACAACCGGACGCGGCGTCGCTGGTTGCCGAATCTGCGCCGCGTGCATATCGAAACGCCGGAAGGCGAGCGCAAGCACGTGCGTGTCTGCACGCGCTGCCTCTCGGCCGGCAAAGTAAAGAAGGTTTGAATCGCCCCCTTCAGGGCAGGGCGGAACGCCCGGTGCCGCCCAGGTACCGGGCGTTGTTTTTTTCGGACATGAAACCGCTATCCGGAATTTGTATTGCCGTAACCCGCCCGGCCGCTCAAAACGCCGAGCTGGTGGCTCCGCTCACCGCGGCCGGCGCCGAAGTCGTGGTTTGCCCGCTCATCAGGATCGAGCCGCGTTTGGATCCGGAAGCGCTGCAGGCGGTACGTGAGCACTTTCCCGAGTATGCCTGGCTGATCTTCACTTCGGCCAACGGCGTCGATCAGTTCATGCACGTCGTGGCTGAGGCACACCTGCCGATTTCCGGAAAGCAGATTGCTTGCGTGGGGCCGGCCACCGCGGCGGCCGCGGAACGGCACGGCCTGCGGACGGATTCCATACCGGAGGCCTACACCGGAGAGGCCGTCGCGCGCACGCTGGTGGCAAGCGGCGGCATAGAGGGGGAGCGCATTCTGATCGCACGCGCCGCGGGCGGCGGCGAAGGCCTGCCTCGCGAGCTGCGGCGGGCCGGCGCGCTCGTCGATGACTTCGCCTTGTACAGCTCCGTGCCTGACGAGGCCGGGAGCGCCAGATTGCAGGCTCTGGTTTCGGCGGGCTCGGTCGATGTGGTTACGTTTACATCGAGTTCGGCCGTGCGGTATTTTATGCAAAGGATTGGGGTTTCTGAGAAGCTGGCCATAGCCACGATCGGTCCCAGCACGGCGGCGGTCGCGCGTCAGCTCGGGTTGGCCGTCGACATTGTCGCCGATCCGCATACGAGCGCCGGGTTGGCGAGGGCGATTCTCGAATATTTCGCCGCCAGGAGCGGCCAGGGGAGGACGGACTCAGGTGAGTAACAAAGCGAGTGTTTTGCTGGACCGCATCGAGTCGCAGAAGGCGGTCTGTGGCGTGGTCGGATTGGGCTATGTCGGCTTACCGCTCGCCGTAGAGCTCGCCAGTGCGGGTTACCGGGTAGTCGGGTTCGATGTCTCGGAGACGGTATGCGCGGGCATCAACCGCGGGCATTCGCATATTCAGGACATCCCGAGCGAGCGGCTGGCGCAGTTTACCGAGAGCGGCAAGATCGAGGCGGTCACGGACATGACGCGGATGAAGGAATGCGATGTCGTGTGCGTCTGCGTACCGACGCCACTCGCGAAGACGCGCGACCCGGACGTCTCGTACGTGGTCGCCGCCACGGAAGCCATCGCGGCGTCGTTGCGGTCGGGGCAGCTGGTCATCCTGGAGTCCACCACGTATCCGGGGACTACCCGGGAGCTGATGCTTCCGATGCTGGAGAGCAACGGGTTGCGAGTGGGTGAGGATTTCTTTCTTTGCTTCAGCCCCGAGCGAGTCGATCCGGGCAACGAAATCTGGCAGGTTCATAACACACCGAAGGTGCTGGGCGGCGTGACGCGGGAATGCCTGAACGTCGCGTATGCCCTTTACAGCCGGGTCATGGAGCGGATCGTGCCGGTTTCTTCGCCGGAAGCGGCCGAGCTGACGAAGCTGCTGGAGAATACTTTCCGCTCGATTAACATTGCGCTAGCCAACGAGATGGCGCAGGTCTGCGATCGGCTGAACGTGGACGTTTTCGAGGTGATCGAGGCGGCTGCGACAAAGCCTTTCGGCTTCATGAAGTTCACGCCTGGTCCTGGGATCGGAGGGCATTGCATCCCGCTCGACCCGCACTACCTCGCCTGGAAGATGAAGACTTTGAACTACAAGACCCGCATGATCGAGTTGGCAGGCGAGGTCAATTCGGAGATGCCGGAGTACGTCGTGGAAAAGGTACAGGATGCGCTCAACCGGCACCGCAAGTCGGTGAATGGCAGCCGTATCCTGGTCCTGGGCGTGGCCTACAAGCGGGATATCGATGATCTGCGGGAAAGTCCGGCGCTCGACATCATCAGGCTGCTGGAAGACAAGGGAGCGGTCATCGATTACCACGATCCGTACGTGCCGGAGATCCGTGAGGACGGTCACTCTCGCGCGCACACCAGTGTGGCGCTCGACGAGGCGCGACTGCGGGACGCCGATTGCGTCGTAATAACGACCGACCATCAAGTGGTTGATTACGAGATGGTCGTGCGCAACGCGCAATTGATTGTCGATACTCGTAATGCTACGCGTGGCCTTACTGGTGGTGCGATCATTGGGTTGAGCGGGCAGCGACCGGCGGCCTCCGAGCCGCCGGAAGCGGCACTTGTCAGTGCTTAGGCGGTCAGCAAAACACGCCGGCGCGCGTTCCTGGACGGCTGTCCTAAGTTATGGCGGGTTCTTCCCTTGCGGGTTCGGACTCGAGTCCCTTAGCATTGTGTACAACCCTTGCAATGGGTGCTGCAGACCACCATTAAGCTGAGTAGCGAGTAGTCTTATGGCGGGTTCTATTCTTGCAGGGGTGCTGACCGACGCGGAGTGCGCGCCGCCGGCTCAATTGTATACTGTACCGCATTGGTACGCGTGCTACACACGCGCGCGGCATGAGAAGCAGGTTGAAACGCAGCTGAAGCGACGTGGGCTGGACAGTTATCTGCCTCTGGTCCAGCAGATGCGGCAGTGGAGTGATCGGAAAAAGGCGGTGCATTTCCCGTTATTCCCGAGTTATGTTTTCGGCCGCTTCACGTTAAGCGAGATACACGCTGTATTGACCACACCCGGCGTGAGTACGATAGTGCGCGCGAATGGTTATCCAACGCCGATCCGCGAACGGGATCTGGAGAACGTGCAAGCGTTCGTCGCGGCGCTGGGAGAATCGGGATTGGAACCGGATCGGCGTCCTTTCCTGAACGAAGGCCAGTGGGTGCGCGTGCTGGAGGGTCCGTTCGCGGGTGTGGAAGGGATCGTGGTGGAGCAGCGTGGCCGCAAGCGCGTGTTAGTGGGGCTGGCAGCCATCGGGCAGGGACTGGAAATCGACATCGATACGCGACTCTTGAAGCCTATCAGACGCTGAGCACACGGGCGAAGGGCCGTGAAAAGGAGTGGGGTAAAGGTGGAAGCATCGCAACCGTTGCGCATCGAGGCGATCGAGTCGGGGGCGGCGGCGCCGCATCTATCCATTATCTCCGGGGGTGGCGCGGTCGTCATCCCGAAAGGGTTGGCGGCCGAGGATCGCGTCGATCGGCTGGCGGTTACGATCGATTGGGATTCTTATCTGCCCGGGCGGGCGGATTCGGCCGTCTGGCGGATCCAGCAAGCGATCAAGCGGGCGGCCGACATCGTGCTCGCCCTCGCACTTCTGATCATTCTCAGCCCGTTGTTTCTCATCATAGCTGCGCTGGTCAAGCTCACCTCCGAAGGTCCGGTCTTCTACGAGTTTCGCGTGCTGGGCAAGAACGCGCGACGTTTTGTCGCCTACAAGTTCCGCACGATGGTGCAGAACGCGGACGAGTTGAAGCCCCACTTGCTGCACAACAACGAGATGCGCGGTCCAGCGTTCAAGATGCGCAGCGATCCGCGGGTGACGCCGCTCGGGAAATGGCTGCGCAAATTCAGTCTGGACGAGCTGCCGCAACTTTGGAGCGTTCTGGTTGGTGACATGAGCCTGGTCGGACCTCGGCCGCCCTTTGCCGAGGAGTTCGTTCGCTACGAGCCGTGGCACTGGGGCCGGTTGGCCGTCACACCGGGTATCACGTGCATCTGGCAGGTGACCGGGCGTTCGGACATCAGTGATTTCGACGAGTGGGCTGCGCTCGATATGCGTTATATTCGGGATTGGAATCTCGCGCTGGACTGCCGGATTCTCCTGCTCACAGTCCCGGCCGTGCTGCGAGGCAAAGGCGCCTACTGATTGCTGTCGGGTGGTAGTAACCGGCTGCGTGCCGCATGAAGATCGTACATCTCAATACGCATGCGTATGGCGGCGCAGCAGTAGTTGCCCGCAGGTTGCATCTGGCCGCGCTCGCGGCGTATGCGAAGCCGGACGAACTCGTCGACGTCGGCGGACGCA
>CBJLQC010000086.1:0-8268 GCA_966424955.1 uncultured bacterium
AGGCCGGCAAAGCTGAGTGACGCGCTGTCCGCGGTCGTGCGCGTCTTCACGGTAAACCGCTGCTTGCCGAAGTCACCGCTCAGCGAGTGGTCGAGCCCCGCGACACGGCTCCGCACATCCGACTGCTGATTGTCGAGTGTCACCAGCCCGTCGTCGATATCCAGCCGCTTCAGGCTGATGGCCATGCCGCGGCCCGTCCGCTCCGCATCAGACGCGCGCTCCTTCATGATGTCCCAGTTGGCGACGCCGTCGGGACGTACCTGCAAGTGCGCCTGTGGACGTTGCAGCTCGATCGTGCGCACGACCACTGCCTCATTGCCGCGCAGGCTGCCCAGCACGCTCCCCAGGTCGAACACCACGCGGAACGAGGGCACGGCGAGCAGCGTGTCGCCGGCAAAGCGGTTCACGCCCGCCACCGAAACATCTTTCAGCGTCAGGGACAGGTTGGGAAAGCTGCGCAACAGCCCGACGTCCAGGTCGCGCCAATCGACGCGTGCCAGCAGGTTGGCGGAAATCGCGTCCTTGACGCGCGCCTCGATGCGGCCGCGCATCAGCCAGGGCACGAGGATGAGGGCAGCCAGCAGCGCCACCAGCACCGCAGCCATGGATATCGCGACGTTGCGACGTTTGGTCATGCCTGATTCTACACCGGAAGCTTCCGTCGCGCTCAGCTAGCGCGCATAGAATTCGACAATGGCCGCCTCATCAACCAGCAGGGAGACGTCGTTGCGGGCCGGCGGCCCGACGACGCGTCCGGTAAACGGGTCGTCCGGATCGAGCACCAGGTAGCTGGGCAATCGAATCTCCGGCCCATGCTTCACTGCCTGCATGACCGCGGGGTTGTTGCGGGCCTTGTTGCCGACCGTGATGGTGTCGCCGATTTCCACCAGATAGCTGGCGCGATCGAGCCGGTGATTGTTCACGCGCACGTGCCCGTGTGAGACCAGTTGCCGCGCCGCCGGGATGGTGGGCGCCAGCCCCAGTCGAAACACGACGTTGTCGAGGCGCCGCTCCAGCAGGGCCAGCAGATTTTCGCCGGTCGGCCCGGACTCCTTGATGGCGCGATCGAAATAGCGCCGCAGCTGCCGCTCGGAGACGCCGTAGTTCCAGCGGAGCTTCTGCTTCTCCTCGAGGCGCGTCTTGTATGTGCTCGGCTTGCGGCGCCGGCCGCCCGGACCGTGCTGGCCAGGCGGATACGTCTTCCATTCCGGCTGCTTGCGGGTGAGCCCGGGCAGCGGCGTACCCAGGCGGCGTATCACTTTCACACGCGGTTTGCGTGGTGGCATGGCAGTCCTCCTTGAAGCACCGGCAAAGCTGCAAACATAAAGCCACGCTCGCCGGGTTTTCATCGTCAGCATTTCGCTTACACCGACGTCGTGTTTCGACGATGTCGCAATTGTCGTCTCGCGCTGCATTCTTCACCCGCTACCCATCTGCCCCCTCCACGTCCCGGCTGGCAACACACAGCGTCGAGGTGTCGGTAATGGCGATCGAATTCCGCCTGAACGGCCGCTCCGTTCGGCTCGATGTCGAAGGGGACCGGTTGCTGCTCTGGGTGCTGCGCACGGAGCTGTCGCTCACCGGCACCAAATACGGCTGCGGCGAAAGCTACTGCGGCGCCTGCACCGTGCTGCTCGACGGCCGCGCGGTGCGCGCCTGCCAGCTGCCGCTCAGTGCGGTGGCGGGCAAGGAAGTGGTGACCATTGAAGGGCTCGCCCGCAACGGCAAGCTGGCGCCGATCCAGGAAGCGTTCATCGAGCACAATGCCTTGCAGTGCGGATTCTGCACGCCCGGGATGCTGCTCACCGCGCATGCCCTGCTGACCAGGCACCCGCGCCCCACGCGTGACCAGATCGTCGCGGCCATGGAGCGCAACCTGTGCCGCTGCGGCGCGCACGTGCGCATCATCCGCGCAATCGAAACCGCTTCGGCTCGCATGGCAGGTGCGCAATGATCGTCGACCGCCGGGAATTCCTGCAAAGCCTCAGTGGCATCGTCGTGCTGATTGGTGTCGGTGACATCGCGGCACTGGAAGATCTGATCGCGAATGAAGGACAGCAGCGCGGTTATCCCACCGATCTGAACGCGTACCTGCGCATCGCTCCGGATGGACGGGTCACCGTCTTTTCCGGCAAGATCGAGATGGGCCAGGGTGTCACCACGTCGCTCGCGCAGATGGCGGCGGAAGAGCTGGGCGTGCGCATCGAGTCCATTGAAATGGTCATGGGCGATACCGCCAGCTGTCCCTACGACGCCGGGACCTGGGGCTCGTTGACGACACGCGTATTCGGTCCCGCTTTGCGCGCGGCCGCCGCGGAGGCGCGTCGCGTTCTGCTGCAGCTCGCCGCCGAGCGCTTGCGCGTGCCGGTCGAACAGCTGCGCGCGGGCGATGGCGCGGTTACCGTGGTCGGCCAGCCGGCGCGCAAGGTGACGTTCGGCGAGCTGGCTGCCGGCCAGCGCATCGAGCGCGTGCTGGACGGCCACGCGGTGCTCACCGCCGTGCACGATTTCAAGGTGATGGGCAAATCAGTGGGCCGCCGGGAAGCGGTGGCGAAGGTGACCGGGGCCGCCCAATACGCCGGGGACATTCGCCTGCCCGGCATGTTGCGCGCGCGCCTGCTGCGTCCCCCGGCGCACGATGCGACGCTGCGGCGTCTGGATACCAGCGCGGCGCGCCAGGTACCGGGCGTCGTCGTCGTCGAACAGGATGAGCTGATCGCCGTGCTGCACGCGGACCCCGAGCAGGCGGAGCGAGCGCTGGGCCTGATCGTCGCCGAGTACGATGAGCCGAAGTCGCAGCTCGACGAGCGCACCATCCACGACCATCTCGTCGCCAGCATGAATGATGTCGCGGTGCGTGATGAAGCGGGCGATCTGGCGGCCGGGGCCGCGGCGTCGGTCAAGGTATTCGAGCATACTTACCTGGATGGCTACGCCGCGCACGCGCCGATGGAAACACACACCGCGCTGGCCGAAGTGAAAGACGGGCGCGCGACGCTCTGGATCTCGACGCAAACGCCGTTCGGCGATCAGCAGCGGGTCGCGGAGGCACTGGGTCTGCCGCGTGACGCGGTGCGTGTCATCA
Organism: uncultured bacterium; assembly: GCA_966424955.1. GTDB lineage: Bacteria > Gemmatimonadota > Gemmatimonadetes > Longimicrobiales > RSA9 > CBJLQC01. Next base: position 3,086 of record CBJLQC010000086.1, read on the forward strand.
CCCCGCAGGTCGGTGGCGGCTTCGGCGGCAAGTCATCCAGCCGCCAGGCCCTCGAAGCCGCGCGGCTGGCCCGCATTGCCGGACGGCCGGTGCAGGTCATGTGGACCCGCGCGGAAGAGTTCTTCTACGACACGTTCCATGCGGCGGCCGTCATCAAGCTGCGTTCCGGCATCGATCGCAGCGGTCGCGTGGTTCTCTGGGATTATCGCGTGTATGGCGCGGGCAGCCGCGGCGCCGAGCTGTTCTACGACGTGCCGAACCGGCGCGTGGCGGTGCATTCAGGGCGCGGCGCGCAGCCGTTGGCGACCGGCCCGTGGCGGGCGCCCGGCGCGAATACCAACACCTTCGCGCGCGAATCGCAGATGGACATCATGGCCGCGTATGCCGGCATCGATCCGCTCGAGTTCCGCTTGCGCAACACCCAGGATGCGCGCATGCGCAGCGTGCTGGAAGCGGTGCGTGATCGTTACGGCTGGACCACTGCGCGAGCCGCGGGTAAGCGCGGCCTGGGCGTCGCGTGTGGCATCGACGCGGGCACCTGCGTCGCGCACATCGCTGAAGTCGATGTCGATCGCGCTACCGGCGCCACGCGCGTGCAGCACGTGCTGTGCGCACAGGAAATGGGGATCGTGGTGAACCCGGAGGGCGCGACGCTGCAGATGGAAGGCTGCATGACGATGGGACTCGGTTACACGCTCGCCGAGCAGATTCGTTTCCGGGGCGGCCGCATCCTCAACGACAACTTCGACAGCTACGACATTCCGAAGTTTTCCTGGCTGCCGCAGCTCGACACCGTGCTCGTGAAGAACGACGAGCTCGCGCCGCAAGGCGGCGGCGAGCCCGCGATCATTTGCATGGGCGCGCTGATCGCCAACGCGATCTGCGACTTGACGGGCGCCCGCGTGTTCGAGCTGCCGCTATCACCAACGCGCGTGCGGCAGGCACTGCCGGCCTAGCCGGCGGTGTCCGTCAGCTCAACACGACGTCGGACAACAAACGGCGCGGCGCCGCCGGCACGTGCTCGCCGTAGCCGATGCGGAACATCATCTGCGGCCAGCCGGACAGGCCGAATGCGCTGCGCAGCTGCGAGCGCAGCATCGCCACTTCGATCGGCTGGTTGAAGAACGATGCCGACAAACCGGCGACCGTCACGTCGAGCAGCAGCAGTGCCAGCGCCTCGCCCGTGTGCAGCCAGTCTGTCGCGGTGTCACCGTTGGTCCCCAATACCGCCAGTACCGGCGCCGCTACCGCCAGATCGTGATCCTTGGTGCCGCGTCCCTTGCCCCAGTCGAAGGTGCGAACCGCCAGCGGATAAGGGACCGACATCACATCACCAACACCAAAGGTGTTGGCCGGCATGCCGTCGCGCGCCCGCACCACGTTCGCGTGCAGCCAGTGCGCCAGCTCCCTGCGGAACGCGGGATCGTGCGCCTGCTGGCGGTCGCCCTCCGCGATCAGCTGCGCCACCCGTTCCTTCTCATCATCGTCGGTGAGCAGGTAGAGCAGCGCATTTTCCGCGGCCACGGTTTGTTGCAGAACGCGCAGCGCCTGCTTGGGTACCTCCCACGTGTGGAACGGTCCACGATTGGTGCGACGCTTGGTGATCGCATCGGCCCGAGCCCGCTCGGCGTCGCTGGCCGGACGCGCTTCCCCAATCGTTACGCGCGCGAGGAGATCCGCATCGCCCGGGTCCGGGAATCGGGCAATCGCGACCTTGCGGCCTGCCCCCAGGATGGCGGCTCGCAAATTACCGAGCGCCGCACCACAGCTGATGGTGAGCAAACGATCGTCGGGGTCGACAACGGGCAGCGACCGTGAACGGTCGGCCCGCAACTCGATCGCGTCGTCACCGATCCGGAACAGCCACGGCTGCGTGTTGTGGCTGTTGGGCGCCAGGATGGCCCGGGCGACGAGCGATTCCATGAATGAGCGTTCCATGCCTCAAATCATGGAGCGGCGGAAGGCCGGGGGAATGGGGAGACGGCGTGCAGGCTGTGGGGAAAGTCCCTCCTGACCTCGTGGGACGCGGGCGTCGCGGCCACCTCCCCGCCGCCGCGCCCGGGGATCAGTTGCGCACGGCTTCCTCTCCCTCGAGGGCATGGATCAGCGTGCACGAGTCGATCGGTCCGTGCGCGTCGCACGCGTTTACGACCCGGCCCAGCGCGACCCGGATCCGCTGCAAATCCTCCAGCTTGCGATCTACATCGGCGATCTTGTCGTGGGCCCGCCGGCGCACGTCATCCGCCGATTTGCCTGAGCTGGCGCGCAGGCCGAGCAGCTCGCGGATCTCCGAAAGCGTGAAACCGAGACCCTTGGCGCGCAGAATGAACCGCAGACGGCGCAGGTCCTGATCGCCGTACTCGCGATAACCGAGCTGTTTCGCCCGCGGATCATCCAGCAGGTTGCGCCGCTCGTAATAGCGCACCGTCTGCACACTGACTTTGGCCTGGCCGGCCAGCTCGCTGATCTTCATAGCTATCCTTCTAATCCCGCACGAGGCGCATGCCGTTCCCTGTCAGTGGCCGTGCTTCGCCGATCCAGCCGCCGCCGCCTCGTCATGCGCGGCGCCACGCGCGGCGCTGTAAATGCCTTCGACGTAGTGGACGTAGGGCACATACGCAGCCACGTGCGCGCGACCAGCCGCCACATCGTTCACCGCGAAATCGCGGCTGTCCATGACCGCGTGGTACCGTTCACGCAGACCGGCCCGCACCGCCTCGATCAGCACGCGCTCGACTTGATCGGCCGAGCCGGACTTGATCGCCGCGTCGGCGGCGGTCATCGCAGGTCCCATGTCGGTGCCGGCGGGCTTCAGACCGGTATACGGTGCGCCTTCACCTTCCCGGTGGATCCGTACGACGGTCTCGTAGAAAAACCGGTCCGCCAGCTGCGCGGCGTCCGCGTTGAGCGAGCGCACTTTGAGCGTATGCTCGAACGCATGCCGGATTTCCGCCTCGTCCTCCGGGCGGACCCACCGCAGCACATGGCTCACATTGCGCGACTCGAGCGCCTGTCGCGCCGACTGCACCACCGGCCCGTCCATCGTGTCGCAATGCGCCGATGCCGTGGCCGGTTTGATCATGAGTGCCAGCGCCGCCATGGCGGCAGCGGCGACGAGCCTGGTGAAATGACTTGTGGACATGTTGCCTCCCGATCGCGTGATGGCCTGATCAGGAGGCTAACGTCTATACCTTGGTATAGAGTCAAGAGCCCTGTCATTTCCTGCCACCGACGGCCGGCCAACACGATGCGGGCATCGCCTCAAAAGCTTAACGAGAACTATTCCGGGCTGAAGTGGTAATCGGAGCAAGGAAACGTTGCCTGACAACGTATGTCGTTTAATCATTGAATTGGCCAACGAAGAAGGTTATTCGTCCGGCCCGCACGAGGCCTCGCAGGTGTAGACCTCGCCCGCCTATGCTTCGGCCGCCTACCCGGCGGCCGCGACTTTTCTGCAGGTTGACCCCATGGTCGAATTCAGGCTGCTCGGGGCAGTTGATATTGCTCTGCCGGAAGATCGGTCGCCGCGATCCGTGCTCTCGCGACCGAAGGACCTTGCCCTGCTCGCCTACCTGGCCTTGGCGACGCCGCGTGGCTTTCGCCGGCGCGATACGCTGCTTGCTCTTTTCTGGCCCAGTTCCGATGAGTCACGCGCGCGGGCGGCCCTGAATCAGGCGCTTTACCGCCTGCGCCAGGCACTCGGTGAAGACCTGCTGGCAACACGCGGTGCTGAAGAGGTCGGGCTTAAATGGGACTTGTGGTGGTGTGACGTCGTGGCGTTGCGCGCAGCGATGGCGAAACAGGGCTACACTGAAGTGTTAGAGTTGTATGGAGGCGAACTACTCGAAGGATTTCACGTCAACGCCTCAGCAGAATTCGATCACTGGCTGGACGCGGAGCGCTCGGCCGCGCGGGAAACCGCCGCCACCGCCGCCCTCCATTTGGCTGCCGACGCCGTTCAATCCGGCGACGAGTTGCACGCCACCCAAAGCCTGCGGAAGGCGCTCGCGATCAAGCCGTTCGAGGAGAGCATCCTTCAGAGGTTGATGGATCTCCTGCATCAACGCGGCGAGGGCCACACCGCGCTTTTCGAATACGAGCGTTTCGCCAAGCGACTCGCCACCGATCTGGAATTGGAGCCGTCCCGCCAGTCCGTAGAGGTCGCATCCCGCATCAGCGACAGTATGCGAGCGGCTGTTCCGACGGCCCGGCCGCGAGTGCCCTCTGACTCAGCGGTACCATCGCCGCCCAGGAAATCTCGCACACGGTTGGTTACGGCGATCGTGGCAGCGCTGCTCCTGCCGACGTTAGGCGCGTATGTAGTCTATTCGGCCGATCGGTCGGCTGATTCGCATGATGGGACGAAAGGAATTGTAGTCGCGGACTTCGTAAACCGGACGCGCGAAGAGAATCTGGCTGCCGCGGTCACCGAAGCTCTCTACGTCGACCTCTCGCAATCCCATCTCATCCGTGTCGCATCCGGGTTTCAGGTAGGAGCGGTTCTCAAGCGGATGGGCCGGGACACCACGAGCGCGCTCAGCGAGGGCCTGGCTCGTGAAGTGGCGCTTCGTGACGGCTTCAGCGCAGTCCTGCGCGGAGAAGTAGCAGCGGCCGGCTCGGGCTATATCATCAGTGCGCAGCTGATTACTGCCGATAGCGGGCGCGTTCTCGTTTCGGTACGTGAACAGGCGATGGGTGCACAGGATGTAATCAAAGCCATCGATCGTCTGTCGGAGCGGTTGCGCAAGCGAATGGGCGACTCCTGGCGAGGCGCGCATACCAACCAGCCACTGGAGGCGGTCACCACCCATTCACTGGAAGCGCTCAAGCTCTACTCCGCGGGATTGCGCTTGGTGCGGTATGCTGATCTCGGAGACGGCCGCACCAGCGGAGGGTTGCCGGGCCGAGTGCGCCCAGACAATCGATCGGTGACATTGTTCGAGCAGGCGATCGCCCTCGACAGCTCGTTTGCCGCTGCCTACCGCGCGCTTGGTATGCATCTGTCGTGGTTTATGGAGAGGCCACGCTCGAGAGAGATGCTGACTCGCGCCTATCAGTTGCGTCAGCAACTCACGGAGCGCGAGCGTCTCCAGACCGAGGGCACGTATTTCCATTTCGTCACCGGCGATTACGATCGAGCCATCGCGTGCTTTAAGGAGACGGCGGCGACCCTCCAGGGGGGC
>CBJLQC010000087.1:0-8259 GCA_966424955.1 uncultured bacterium
AGGACCTCGCGCGCCTGCTGGGCGTGCCGGCGGAGCAAATCACCGCCGACCGTTTGGTGGCGGTGCGCACGCGCAGCCCGCTACAGGCGCAGCGCGCCGAGCTGATCGAAGCGGCGGCGCGCGCGAATCCCGAGCTGAGGCGCTTGCGCTTGCATGCGGATGCGGCGCAAGCGGAGCGCAGCGCCGCGCGCGGCAGCTGGTGGCCGCGTCTGCAGCTCGCGGGACGTTTCGTGGAATACGCGAGCAGTGCCACGTCGCCGTCGGGCGAATGGCAGGGCGGCGCGCAGCTCTCCTATCCGATTTACACGGGCGGCTCGCGCGTGGCGGCCATCGACCGCGCCGCCGCCGAGGTGCGCGCCGCACAGGCCGAGCTGGGCGTAGCGGAGCGCCGGGTCGCGGAATCGGTAGATCGCGCCTTGACGGCTTTGCGCGCCGCACGCGCACGCGTCACCGCGCTGGTCGCGGCGGTCCAGCAATCGGAGGAGGTAGCGCGTATCGAACGCCTCGCGCTCGATGCGGGCGCCGGTGTGCAGTCGGATTACCTGACCGCGGAGGCGTCGTTGTTGAGGGCGCGCGCTGCGCTGACCGACGCGGCGGCGGCGGAAGTCCTGGCGCGCGTCGAGCTGGCGCGCGTGATCGGGGAGCTGACGACGGCATGGGTGGCGGCGCAATTGGAGAGCGTCTCATGAAAGACAAGCGATTGATCATCATCCCGGTTGCGCTGGTCCTGCTCGCGCTGACCGGCTGGCTGATATGGCGGGGCGGCGGCAGCGACGCGGAACGCATCGAGGCGTCGGGCACCATCGAGGGCACCGAAGCGGATCTCGGTTTCCAGGTGGGCGGCCGTGTTGCGGAAGTGAGTGTACGTGAAGGCGATCGCGTGGCTGCGGGAGCGGTGCTCGCGCGACTCGAAGACGCGGAGCTCGACGCACGCAAGACGGCCGCGCAGGCGCAGGCGCAGGCCGCGCGCGCGCTGCTCACGGAGCTGGAGCGCGGAGCGCGGCCGGAAGAAGTCCGGCAGGTACAATCCGCCGTCGCCGGCGCGCAGAGTCGCATGGAAGAAACCCGGGCCGCGCTGCAGCGCACGGAGCGCCTGTATGAAGGCGGCGCGGTCAGCCGCGAGCAGCTCGACCAGGCACGCACTGCTGCCACGGTGGCGCGTGCGCAGTACCAGGAGGCGCGCGAGCAGTTGAAGCTCGTGGATATAGGCCCGCGGACGGAGCGCATCGAAGCGCAGCGCGCGGTAGTGCGCCAGGCGGACGCCAACGTCGCGCAGGTGCAGGCGAGTCTCGACAATGCGGTGATTCGCGCACCCTTCGCAGGCGTGGTGACGGTTCGCCATCGCGAGCCGGGTGAATCCGTTTCGCCGGGTGCTCCCGTGCTCACGGTCATGAACACCAGTGATCGCTGGGTGCGCATCTACGTGCGTGAAGACGAGATCGGCCGGGTGAAGCTGGCGCAGCGCGCCAGCATCCGTTCGGACAGCCACCCGGGCAAGGAGTTCAGCGGTCGCGTTACCTTCATTGCCAGTGAAGCGGAATTCACACCACGGAACGTGCAAACGGCGGAAGAGCGCGTGAAGCTCGTCTATGCAGTCAAAGTAGCGATCGTCGGGGATGATGCGCTGGCCCTGAAGCCGGGCGTCCCCGCGGATGTCGTGCTGCTGACCGGGCCGGATGACTGACCCAGTCGTTCTGCTCGACGCCCTGACGCGCCGCTTCGGTGCGGTCACGGCCGTCTCGTCACTCACCTTCGACGTAAAGGCGGGTGAGCTGTTCGGCATCGTCGGCCCGGATGGCGCGGGCAAGACCACGCTGCTGCGCATGCTGGCGGGTGTGCTGCCGCCCACCGCCGGCGATGCGCGCGTGCACGGTCATTCCGTCAGCCGGGACGCGGAGCGGGTCAAGCACGACATCGCCTACATGGCACAGCGGTTCGGGTTGTATGAAGACCTGACCGTCCGCGAGAACATCATGTTCTACGCGGATCTGTACAGCGTGCCGAAGGAGGAACGCCCGCGCCGCCTGGAGCGGCTCTATGCTTTCTCACGCCTCGGTGAATTCCAGCACCGGCTGGCCGGCAAGCTGTCGGGCGGGATGAAGCAGAAACTGTCCTTGTGCTGCTGCCTGATTCATCAGCCGCGCCTGCTGCTGCTCGATGAGCCGACCTTCGGTGTCGATCCGATTTCCCGCCGCGATCTCTGGCTGATCCTGCACCAGATGGTCAGTGAAGGGGTGACCGTAGTGGTCAGCACGTCGTACCTCGACGAAGCCGAGCGCTGCGATCGCGTGGCCATGCTGCACGAGGGCAAACTGCTCGCCCTCGATACGCCCGACACGCTGCGGGCATCGCTGGGTGGCGTGATGCTCGCCCTGCAAGCGGAGCCGGCGCGGCAGGCGCGCGCGGTCGCGTTGGAGCTGCCGGGTGTGCGCCGCGCCACGCTCTTCGGCGACACCGTCCACATTCACGCGGAGCCAACCGCCGGACCGGATTCATTGCGGCAGGAGCTCAGCGCGCACGGACTGGAAGTCCGTGGTCTCGAAACGATCGAGCCGTCGCTCGAAGACGTGTTCATCAACCTCGTGGCGGTGCATGATCGCGCCCGCTGACGTGATCGTCGCGCAGGCATTGCGCCGCAGTTTCGGCGACTTCGTGGCCGTGAACGATGTCAGCTTTCGTGTGCGTGCCGGCGAAATCTTCGGCTTTCTGGGTCCGAACGGCGCGGGCAAGACCACGACGATCAAAATGCTCACGGGTCTGCTGGCGCCGACCGCGGGCACGGCGCACGTCGCCGGCTACGACGTCGCCACGCAGCCGACCCGCATCTCGCAGAACATCGGCTACATGTCGCAGCGCTTCTCCTTGTATGCGGATCTTACGGTCAGCGAGAACATCGAGCTGTTCGCGGGCTTGTACGGCATAACCGGCGGCCAGCTGGCGGCGCGCCGGTCATGGATCCTCGCGATGGCCGGTTTGCAGGGCAGGGAATCGCTGCTGACCGCGGAGCTGCCGCTGGGCTGGAAGCAGCGTCTCGCATTGGGCTGCGCCGTGCTGCATCAGCCGCGCGTGCTGTTTCTGGACGAACCGACTTCGGGAGTGGATCCGATCGCGCGCCGCGCGTTCTGGGACCTGATCGATGAGCTGGCGCAGGGCGGCACTACGGTCCTGGTGAGCACGCACTACATGGAGGAAGCGGAATACTGCCATTACCTGATCCTGATGAATCGGGGGCGGTTGATCGCCGAGGGCCGGCCCGCCGAGCTGCGGCGCAGCTTCGAGCTGCCGCTGGTCGAAGCCACAGTGGATGATCCCGCCGCGGCGGTGCGTGCGTTGCGCGCTGCGCCCGGCATCGAGGAGGCCGCCATGTTCGGCCGGCAGGTGCACGTCACGACCACGACCCGCGAGGGAGCGCACGAGCTGATTCGCGGAGTGCTGGCTGAGCGCGGCATCGAGCTGCGCGCGCTGGTGGATGTGACGCCGTCGCTGGAAGACATCTTCGTGGCGCTGGTGCGCCGCGAGGGCGGAGCGCTCGAGGGCTGATGAAGCTGTCCCGCCTGCTGGCCATGGCCCGCAAGGAAGCGGTTCAGCTGCGCCGTGACCCGCGCAGCATGGTGCTGGCGTTCGTGCTGCCGGTCTTTCTGCTGCTGTTTTTCGGCTACGCAATCACCTGGGATGTGCGCAACATTCCGCTCGCGGTCGTAAACGAAGACGGCGGCCAGCGGAGCCGCGAGCTGATCGAGTCGCTGGAAGGCAGCACGTTCTTCTCGGTGGCGGAGTACCTCGGCTCGCGCGCCGGCATCAACGATCAGCTGAGCACGGGCGGCGTAGTCGGTGTGCTGGTCATCCCCGCGGACTTCACCCGCAAGCTGAGCAGCGGGCAGCGCGCGCCCGTGCAGCTGCTGCTCGACGGCAGTGATGCCAACACCGCCACCATCGCGTTGAACTACGCGGATGCCATCCTGGCCCGCTACTCGCAGAACGTGCTGCTGCGCGGGCAGGAAGTGACGCTGCCTGTCAATGTCGTCGCGCGCGTGTGGTACAACCCGACGCTGGCCAGCCGCAACATGATCGTGCCCGGACTGATCGCCGTGATCATGTCGATCATTGCGGCCATGCTCACCTCGCTCACCATCGCGCGGGAGTGGGAGCGCGGCACCATGGAACAGCTGGCCGCGACGCCCGTCGGCCGGCTCGAGGTGGTATTCGGCAAATTGATCCCGTACCTGGCGATCGGCATCTTCGACGTCGCCGTGACCATCCTGGCCGGCATCATCATTTTCGGCGTGCCGTTCCGCGGCAATGTCCTGCTGCTGGCCGGCATGACACTGATGTTCCTGGCGGGCGCGCTGGGCCTGGGCATCTTCATTTCCGCAGTGCTGAAATCGCAGGTGCTGGCCACCCAGGTCGCGCTGGTCGCGACCTATCTCCCAGCGTTGCTGTTATCCGGATTTCTTTTCGACATCAACGCCATGCCCACGCTCCTGCGTTTGGTCACGCTGATCGTGCCCGCCCGCTATTACGTGGCGGTCACGCGCGGGGTGCTGCTCAAGGGAGCGGGGCCCGAGGTCCTGTGGGTGCAGGGCGTCTCCATGGTCATATTTGCGACCGTCGGCCTGGGGCTGGCGACGCTTTCCTTCCGCAAGCGCATCGCCGCATGAGCCGCGAACGTCTGCTGCGCGTGCGCGCGCTCCTGCGCAAGGAATTCCGCCAGCTGCTGCGTGATCCCAAGTCGAAGCGGATCATGTTTGGCGCGCCCATCATCCAGCTGCTGATGTTCGGTTACGCGGTGACTACCGATGTGCACGACGTGCCGATGCACGTCGTCGATTTCGATCGCACGGCCGCCGCGCGTGAGCTGCAGCAGGCGCTGGGGGCCGGTGGCTACTTCAATATCATTGCGGTGTCACAACGCCCCGGTGACCTGGAAGCCGACCTCGATGCCGGGCGCGCCGGCGTGGGCGTCGTCATTCCGCTCGGCTTCGCGCGCGACCTGGCGGCCGGGCGCGGCGCGCAAGTCCAGTTGCTGGTCGATGGCACCAGCTCGAATACGGGTACCGTCGCGCAGGGTTATGCTACCCGCATTGTCCAGCAGTTCGGGCTCGACTACGCGCGCGATCACGGCCGCGCGCTGGCCGGTGGTGTCGATTTGCGGGCGCGCGCCTGGTTCAATCCGGCGCTTCTCAGCCGCGTATACAACGTGCCCGCTGTCATGGGGATGCTGCTCATGATGATGTGTTTCCTGCTCACCGCCTTGAGCGTCGTGCGCGAGCGCGAGCTGGGCACGCTGGAGCAGCTCATGGTCAGTCCGGTCAACGGCACGGAGATCATCCTCGGGAAGACGATTCCGGTCGCCATCATCGCCTTCATCGATATGGTGTTGATCACGACGCTGGCCATCATCTGGTTCGACGTGCCTTTCCGCGGCTCGCCCGCCGCCCTGGTGCTGGCGGCGAGCATTTACATCCTGGCGTGCCTCGGTTTCGGGTTGCTGATCTCCACTATCTCGCGTACCCAGCAGGAAGCCTTCATGGGCATGTTCCTGCTGCTCCTGCCCATGATCGTGCTGTCCGGGTTCATGTATCCGGTGCGCAACATGCCGGAGGTCTTCCAGCAGCTCACACTGCTGAATCCGGCACGTCACTTTCTGGAGATCGTGCGCGGAATATTCCTGAAAGGCGAAGGTGTGCGGCAGCTGTGGCCGCAGTACCTGGCCACTTCGGTGACAGCCGCATTGGTGCTGGGATTCGCGACGCGCCGCTTCAAGCGCGTGACTTATTGAGCGGGCGCGGCGATCTCGAACGTCCGGGTGAAGATGCGATCGCCGAACTCGGATGCATCACGATTCGCGATATTCACCGCGAGGTTGAACACGACCGCTTGATGGGCCTCGGGTGCGCGCCAATCGAAGCGCCACGTGATGCTGTCGCCGCTCACGCGATCGGCACCGGCCCGCGCATGCGAGAGGTAGTCGATGCCCGCCTTGCCACGCAGGGCCAGCAGCAGCGTGTCGGCCGGCGTGAATGTGCCGGCCTGCTGGCCGTCCTTCAGCCGCGCGCTCAGCTGAAAGCCACCGCGTTTCAACTCGGCATGGCGCACCACCAGCTGCAGCGTGTAAATACGTCCCGGTTGATAACTCGCCGGCAACGAATCGAGCCGCACGGTCACACCCGCCTCGTTGACCGGGTAGTCGTAATGGCAGGCCGTGCAGTCCGGTTCGCCGAACCCGGCGGTATGCCCCGGCGGGGGTCCGGAGGAATAAGCCGCCAGCTGCGTTGCGGCGAGCGCGCACGCGCCCGCCGCAGCTGCGATGCAAACGCCCTTAAGGAAGCCGGGCACGGCCGATCGTTCCGCTGTCGGTCCCAAACCAGATTTCACGCGTAGCTGGATGGAAATACATGTGACGCACGGCACCGCCGCCACTCGCTATGGGCGATGTCGCGATGAACGTTTTGGTAGCCGTGTCGAACCCCACGAAGTTGTTCGGCTGAGGGCCCGTCTCGACCAGCCACACACGGTTCTTGTCGTCGAGCGCCATCGCGTAAGGTGGGCTTTGCGTGCCGCCGGGTAATGCCCACTCCTCGAACTTGCCGGTCGCCGGATCGTATCGTCCCAACAGCCCGCCGGCGTAGTCCACGTACCACACCGCGTCATCAGGTGTAACGGCGATGCGACGGCTGCGGGCCTCGGCGCGCGGCAGCGCCACCTCTTTGAGCGCGAGAGTCGCCGGGTCGATGACCGCGAGCTTGTTGGAGCCGAACAGATTCACCCAGGGTCGCCCTTTCGAGTCCAGCGCGATGCCGTAAGGACGTGCGCGCGGCGTGCTTACCTTGATCAGGTCGATCTTCCCCGACGCCGGTTGCAGCCGTCCCACGTAATTACCGCCCTGCACCGCAAACCACATGTTGCCGCCCCGGTCCATGATGAGCGTATGCGGGTCGCGCGCTGCGGAATCAGGCATGGCGAAAGTCTTGATCGCCCCGTTGGCCGGGTCCAGCCGCCCGATGCGTGCATTGCGATTGCCGGCATACCAGACGATGCCCGCCCGATCGACGATCAGGTTGTGCGGGTAGGTGCCATCCTCGATGGTGAAACGCTTGAATTCACCCGACTTGGGCTCGAGGTACGCGATGTAGTTGCCCTCCTGGCCCACGAACCAGACCCGGCCCTGCCCATCGACGAAAGGATCGCGCGGCCGGGTGTCCGTCCAGGGTACCGGCCACTCCTTCAGGTCCACCGTTTGAGCCAGCGCAGGCGCCGGCAGAGCCAGGGCGGTCACCGCCAAAATGAAGGTACGCATGCACATGCTGAATTCTCCGGCTGGGTAGATCGGATGATTGGAAAAGTTATTGGTTTTAACATTAGCATGACAATTGGGCGGCCGGACCCGTTAGCGGCCTGCGCCTTGCACTTGCTTTAACGTTGGGACAGGGGACATTTTCGAGAAGTGGGGAGTAGCCTACCGGTCATCGCGAGGTGTCCGGCCTGATCGGTCGTCAAGACGGTGTTCTCGCTGGACACCCGGCCGACAGGGGGATCAACCATGGCGAGACCACTACGGATAGCACCGTAGTGGTCTCGCTTTTTTCTGTATCGGGGTCTCGTTGTCGGAATCCATTTGGTTCTGGGTCGGCTTCAACGCGTTCGTTCTGGCAATGCTGGCCCTGGATCTCGGGCTGCTCGGCCGGCAGGCACACGTCATCAAGGTTCGCGAAGCTGCGATCCGCAGCGCGTGCTGGTTCACCCTGTCCATGCTGTTCGCCGCCGGACTGTATTTCTACCGCGGTGGCGACCCCGCCCTCACGTTCATCACCGGCTACCTCATCGAGCTGTCGCTGAGCGTCGACAACATCTTCGTGATGGTCGTCATCTTCTCGTATTTCGGGGTGCCGGCCGCGTTTCAACATCGCGTTCTGTTCTGGGGCATTCTCGGCGCGCTCGTCATGCGCGGCACCTTCATCATCGTCGGCGCGTGGCTGCTCGGCCAGTTCCACTTCATCATCTACATCTTTGGCGGATTGCTGGTCCTCACCGGCATTCGCATGGCGGTCAAGGAAGAGAAGCCGTTCGACGGCGAGGACAATCCGATCGTAAAGCTGGTGCGGCGCGTGCTCCCCATGTCGCCGCACTACGATGGCAAGAGGTTCTTCACCCTCGAGAACGGCCGGCGGTACGCGACGCCGCTGCTCCTCGTGCTGGTCCTGATCGAATTCACCGACCTCGTCTTCGCTATCGACTCCATCCCCGCCATTTTCGCCGTTA
>CBJLQC010000088.1:0-8199 GCA_966424955.1 uncultured bacterium
AGGCGGTGCGCCAGCACGATCGTATCCTGCGGCGCACTCCCGATCTTCATCTGCAGCTGATAATCGCCGGGCGGCAGCCCGGTGAGATCGAGAGCGAACGCCTCCGACCCGATGCCCGCCGGATAAATACGGGGCTGCACGGGTGTCTGGTAGCGGAACCCAGTGGCGTTGGTCACCAGGATGTGCACCTGCGCGGAATCCTGCGGCATCCCCTGGCGGTACACTTCCGTGTAGAGGGCAAGGCGCGCTTTGTCCGGCGCGAGCGCGCCCGTGAAATTCGGTATGACCGCGAGCTTCCCGCGTACGATCGCGTTCTGCGGCGCCGGGTTGGCCTCGCTGACGGTAACCAGGTCGCTGGCGACGACCAGGTCGCTGGCGCGCGGCATCTCGCGGAAGGCGACCGTCTGGTCTTCCGCGCTCCACTTCTGCCCCGTCCGGGTATCGGTCAGGGTGAAGCGGACGCGGTAGGTTCCCGGCTTCGTCTGAAAGGCGAAATGCTGCGAGACCTCCGAGCGTGCGATCGACGTCTCACTCATCGCGGGCACCCGGATCGTATCGATGACCGCCTGGTTCAGAATGGCGAGACCGCCGCTGTCTACCACCTCGAGGCGCCGCTCCACGATCGCATCCAGCTGGTCGCCATCCGTGCTTCGGACAAACGACAAAAAGGAAAGCGGGGTGGTGGTGAACGCTTCGATGAGGGTGAGGTCGGGCGGCCGCCAGAATCGGAAAACATGCACATCGACGGAGCGTTGCTGCGCGGAAAGCTGCGTCGTAAATACGGCCAGGGCCGCGAGGGCGCCCCATAAAGAGGCGCGGCGCCGGCCAACTGCCGGCGCCACGTTTCTTACCAACATATGTCTACGACCTTGAGTGACTTAGAAAGTGAACTGCAAGCTGAACAGGTGCTGGTTGCCGAGCAGGCCCTTGTCGCGCCACGCGTAATCCACGCCGACGCTGGTCCGCTCGCCACGGGCGAAGTTGATACCGCCGCCCAATGAAAGTCCATCACCATTGGCACCGTTCATGGACGAGGCCGACGAATCGAAATCGTTGTCGGGCTCGTAGTTGAAACCGCCACGCAGCGCCACGCCGAAGCCGCTGGTGGTGGTGAGTGCGTACTCTGCGCCCACCGAGCCGCTCACGTCGTTGCCGGACGGCTGAGCGAACTCGCCGGCCAGCGTCAGGCGGTTGGACGCCGTCGCCACTGCATCATACGCGACGCCGAAGCGGAATGCGACCGGCAGATCCCACGCCTTACTAGTGAGTTCGCCTTCCTTTGTTCCCGGCGGCAGATTCGGATCCTGCTCCGGAATGTCCAGGTCCAGCGCCGATCCCCTGTGCTGCAGCTGCCCGCCCAGGTTGGTGATCGTGAAGGCGCCGCGGATCGGCTTGCCACTCACCGTGGTGTGGTAAGAGGTACCGATATCCACCCCCCAGGTCGAGGCCGAAGCGTTGCCCAGCGACTCGTTGATCAGCTTCGCGGTGACGCCGAAGCTGAAACGGTCCGTGAAGCGCTGCGCCAGCGTCAATCCGATGTTCGACATGTTGACCGAATAGGTGCGGCCGGTTCCGTCCGGCTCCTGCGCCGTATACTCCGGCTGATCGGAGAAGCCGAACGTACCTACCGAAATACCAATGGCGCGCTCGCCGCCGCTGAACGGCGTGGCGAAGCCCACCCAGACGTGGCGCGTGTCCGCTACGTAATCGAGGTAGCTGACCATCGCACTACGGTTCTCCATGTGGCCGATACCGGCCGGGTTCCAGTACAAAGCGCTAATGTCGTCGGCCAGCGCGCTGAACGCCGAGCCCATCGCCGTGGCGCGTGCACCCACCGGCAGCAGCAGGAATTCCCCCGACCGTGTGCCGTAAGGAATATTGTTTTCCTGCTCGCCAGAGCGAGTTTGCGCGCTCAGCAATGATGCAGACCCAGCGATGGCTGCCACTGCGATTCCGACTGCGCGGAATTTCCATCTCATCTCTGTTTCTCCTTTTGATTAGCCCCGGCGGCCGCGCGCGAGCGCCACCGCCGGGACCCATTCATCACTGGGCGAATTGCACGACTGTAAACTTGCCGACCTTGGTCTTCCCGTTCGGTGTCTCGACGTGGAAGAAATACACGCCTGAGGCAATGAACTGGTTGTTGCGGGTGCGCATATCCCAATCAAGGGTACCGCCGCCCGACGGGTCGTTGTGTTCGAGCACGTTGAGCAACACACCGGACAGCGAATAGATACGCACCACCGCTTCCGGCGGCAGATTCACGAACTGCATCCGCTTCTCTGCCGACGAGTTCTCCAGGATGCTCGTCACGTAGTACGGATCCGGCACGGTGTGCACCTTCTCGAGATCCGCTTCCGTGACATCCGCCAGCACCGCACCGGACAGCGTCGACTGAACCGTCAACCCGGTGATGTTCGGCGGACGAACCGAGCTTTCGAACGTGTACTCGCTGTAGTCAACCGTCTTGGCGTTGGCATCGATCGGTACACCATCCAGCAGGCCCGCGAACGAGCGAACTGTCCACTTCGTGCCGGCGGCCGGCAGCGTGTTGCCAATGAAGTGGTAGATCTGGCCCGCGATGTACATCGAGAAGCCCTGCACGATCGCGCCGCAGGCCCCGGCACCACCGCAGTGCCACTGCGCGGTGCTCCAGTTCGGACCCGGCCAGTTGATGTTCACGATCTGCGCGGCCGGCTGCAGTTGCGCCGGAACCGGCGACTTACAACCGGAGGTCGTGTTCTCCATCAGTCCGGCAATCCCGTACTCGTTGGCCGGGTTCAGACAGGTATAGTCGCTGAAGGTGACTACGTCATTGCGCTTGTCACCGGTCAGCGCCTGGCTGACGCCCGTCATGGAGGCCGGCGTCATGAAGCCGTAGCTGCCGCGCAGCTGCGGATCGAACGGCACCGGCACCTTGTGCGTCAGGTCCATGACACTGGTAACCTGGCCGTTGTCGCCCCACGTGATTTCGATGTCGGCGGCACGCCACGTACCCGACAGCACGCCTTCGAAGCCGCGCGTGACGCTGGTCAGGGTCGAGTAGCCGTTCATCGGTATGACCTGGTAGCCGGGCAACGTCCCCGCGAAGGGCTTGCCTACTGCCGCGCAGTAGTCGGCCACATCCGGATCATTCGACGGCGCATTGGGATCGCCGTAGTTCACCTGGCACCACGCGTAGTTGTTGCCAGCCGTCGGGTCGTCCACCGGAGCCGCACCCGATACGAACCAGCGCGGGCGCGCCGACGGAATGTTGCCGGCATGGTTCACGGCTGCGCGGTTGCTGTTCGCCAGCAGGTACGATCCAGGATGCGTAATCGTCACCGTGCCGACTGCTTTGGCAACCTGCGGCAGCAGCGCGCCGCTGCCGGTATAGACGTCCGTACTCGTGAACCCGATCGCCACCGGAATCTGCAGCGGGTGGCTGCCACCCGGACCGGTAACCGTCAGGTAATACTGGTTGGGCACGCCCGCGCCGGCCGAGCCGGGCACGATGCTGTCCACCCTGACTGAAAGCTGAGCATCGGCATCCAGCAGCTCGGGCACGTTCGTGATATCGAGCGAGATGCCATTGGTCGGCGCCTGCGGGCCCGACAGCACGCCCGTCTCGGCGTTGATGGTCGGATCCGCTGCTTCGGGATCCAGCACGTTCGTGCCGCCCATGAGCACCGGCTCGCTGGCCGTGCTTGCCGTCAGGTTCGGCGCGTTCGCGCGCGGCACTCCACTCGCATTGATGCTGAGCACCTTGGCCGACTCGAGCGTGCTCGGACCGGACTGCGGCGAGTTGATGTCGAACGCCGTGACCGTGTAGTAGTAGCGGATACCATTGATCAGACCCGGGCCGTTGGACGGATCCGGGAACGTCCCGCCCCGATCGATGATCGCGAAATTGAGACCCGTGTCCGCCGTGCAGCCCGAGAAGGCGGCCGACAGACCCAGCTGTTCCTTGGTCTCACTCAGGCAGACCCGCGCCGTGTCGGCTGACACCACGATCGGGTCGCCGCCACCTTCCGGAATGACCGAGCTCAGTACGGTGACCTGCTCGACGATGCCGTTGGCGAGGTCGAACTGCGCGATCGGGGTCCACGGAGCCGCCGGATTCGACTTGCGATAAACGCGGAAGCCCTCGAAGTCGTTGCAGACGAAGTTCGGATCGTACAGCGCGCTGGTCGGATCCTGCGCCAGCTGGCAGAACGGATCCTGCCGCGTCAGCGGGGAAGCGTCCCAGATCACCGTGTTCTGCTTGTTGCCCGGAATGACCGTCACCGCCGGGCCCGAAGGCGCCGCCGGCAACACGAAGTTGGCGTCATAGATCGCCTGCGCGGTGCGCGCATTGGCGAACAGGCTCGGGAAGCCCGGCACGTTGTAGCCGCGGCCCATCGCCTTTTCGATGGCGCGCGTGGTGTCCGTCACCTGGCCAACTGGAATGACGGTGCCCTTGGTGTAGGTGCCGGGAACCGGGGCGCCTGCCAGATACGCTACCACGATTTCCGCTTCCTCACCCGGCGCCAGCTCGAAGGGGCCCGACGACTGGAAGAAACGCATGTCGTCCGGCGTCTGGATGTTGACGTAGCACATGCCGGTCGGTGCGCCCGTGCACCACTGGCTGCGCTCACCCGGCGAAAGCTTGCCCGACAGGTAGCGATAGCCCTGGTGGCCGTTGCCGGCGTCGGACATGATGCCGCCGTTCGTGAAGATCGAGAAGAACGTCAGTCCCAGCTCTTCACCCGGCGCCACCTGGCGCGCGATGTTGTTGACGTTGACCGTCACCGTCGTGTCGGCCGTGTTGACCGGGCTTTTCAGGAACTTCACGCCGAAGAAGCCGACGGCCGCGTCGAAGTTCGGTGCATAAGCCACGAAGTCGGCCGCCTCGAAGTCATACTGCCAGGTGGTGCCCAGGTTCAGCTGCGGAACCACCGTCGCGAAGTTCTCGGAGTACTCCGAGCCCGAGACGTCCGGGTCGGCCGCGAAGGCGGCATAGACGTTGGTGAGCGTCCAGCCGTTGGCCGGCACGGTCGGATTGGAGCGCCGGAACTCCGCGGTGTTCGACACGTTCTTGAATCGATAGATGTAGAACATGATGTCGCGGTTGTTCGGGAAGCTCCACACCAGGCTGTGCTGGGTGACCAGCAACCCCATCGGATACGAGTCCGTGAAGTGCGAGGCGGTCGGATCGCCGTCCCAGTACTGGACGCAGGTGTCGAGCTCGGAGAGCGTCTTCACGCGGCCGAAGACCGGGTTGTCGATATAGCACTCCTCCGGCCAGTTATCGAGGTCGATCTGGCGGTCGGAGGCGTAGATGTAACCAGGCGTACAGGTGGTCGCGCGGCAACCCGAGCCATCACCCACCTGCTGCCAGAAGGGCGTGGTGGTCGAGGCACCCGGACCGGACGCATGGAAGAAGAAGGTCGCGACCGTGTCGCCGGCATTGGCGCCGCCATCCGGACCGATCAGCGCGCCGACTTGCAGCCCCGAGTTGAAGATGTACTGGTTGGCGGTACCCTGCGGCCAGAAACCGCCGCCGCCGACCGAGCTGCCGACCGCGCTGGAGCAGACGTTACCAATCTGCGCCAGACCGCAGACCCACGCGTTGTGGTTCAGCAGGTACTGCGCGGACGAAGCCAGGTTGAATGGTGACCCAGGCTTGCCCTTGCCGGGCAGCACAACGCGGGACGCAGACGGCGCGTCCTGCGCTGAAGCCGGGGCCGTGTAGCCAGCCAGCAGCGCGAACGCCGCCAGCATCGTGGCCCCTCCAAGCCTCAGCCAAACGTTTTTCCTCATTGCAATGCTCCTGATAGGAAAGGGGCAGCCGGACCGTCAAAGGTCCGGCTGCGATTTACACTTTCGTTAGAAGACCCACTCAAAGCCGAAGCGCAGCATGCGCGGCGTGCCGTAGTTGGTCTCGATACGCTCCGACGCGATGTACGCCAATGCGCGCGCGCTCTTCTGCTCCGCGGAGGACAGCACGGCGTCGTCATCGTCCGCCAGGCCATACCGGTTCACCATCTGCTGCTGCCGCTCGTACTGCAGCCGGAGGACGGGGTCCGTCTCATCCGCGATCGTGATGGGTGCGCTGGCCGAACCGGCTTCGTTGTTGATGTCGCCCGGATCGATCGGCGAGCCGGTGTAACCGTACACGTCCACCTGGTTGCGCGTGTTCAGCAGGTTACGCGCATCGGCGAACAACGAGAGGTTCATCCCGCCAATGCTCACGCCACGCGTAATGCGCGCGTTGGCATCGAACGTCCAGGGCATGCGGGAAGCGTTGATCAGCTCGACGAAGCGAGCGCCACTCGCGCCCCGACCCGACGTGCTCGGCGTCGAAGAACGGGTGTACGGGAAGCCCGAGCCCGCCAGCGACGTGAGCGAGATGTTGGTGTTGCGCAGCAGCGCATTGTCCTCGTCGCGGCCCCAGTTCGCGGTCAGCGCCAGCGAGAACTTGTGCCGCTGGTCGAAGTCCTGGAACTGCAGCGCCTGCGCCGGCGTCAGCGGCGCGCCCGTCACCGGGTCGGTGAAGCGGCCGAACGAGTTGATGTAGCTGAGCGGATCGGCGCCCGTGCCGCGCGCGTTCAGGTAACTGTAGCCCGCGATGGTCGTGAAGCCCTCACCCATGCGCCGAGTCAGGCGGATGTCGAGACCCTTGGTGTTACCGAAGTCCAGGCCGGTCAGCAGCCGTCCATCCTGCGCACCTTGGCGGGATGATGGCCACTGGACCAGCGAGATCCGGAACGACGCGTCCGCCAGCTTGTCCTTGTTGTAGGCGGTGACGTCGAGGATCGTCTCGCTGTTGAACAGGTGGCTCATCCCGGCCTCGAACTGCACCGCCTTCATCGCCTGGATCGGCCGACCGAAAGGCGAGTTGGTGTTCGACTTCGAGAGATCCGTGTTGATGTTGCTGAACAGCTGATTGAACTGCGGGATCTGGAAGAAGTGCCCGTAGCTCAAGCGGAAGTTCGTCGACTCGGTGACCGGGAACGCCACGCCCAGGCGCGGGCTCAGCGTGCTGATCGCCTCCTGCTCGAAGAAGCGCGGCAAACACGTCGCGCCCGGCGTGGCGGGCGCCGCCGAGCACAGTGCCAGTCCCTCCGGCGTGTTGTCGGGCACAAACGGGAACACCAGTCCTGGCAGCTCCGGGTATTTCGCGTTGGTGTCGAAGTAGTCGTAGCGCAGACCCAGGTCGAGGACCATCTCGCCGATGTCCAGACGATCTTTCAGCCACACCGCCGCAATCGTCGGCTTGACGCGATACACGTTGTGGAAGAACGTGCTCGTCACCGGGCTCGCCGCATTGAAGGCGAGGTTGGTGACTTCCTTACGGTAGAGCTCGACGCCGGCACCAAAACGGTGGATGCGGTTGGCCTGCCAGTCGAGATCGACGTCGAAGGTCAACGTCTTCTCGACGGCTTCGCCGTAGCCGCTCAGCCCTTGTCCATTGACGTAGCCCAGGATGCCGTATGGGTTGTCGGCGCCCTGATCGATGTCGAAAAGCGGTGTGCCTTCCGCGGTCGTCAGGCCGAGCGTCTCCACCAGCGTGAGCGGCTGCGTGGCCAGCCCCGCGTTGATCGAGTCGAGCCGCGCGGCGTAGCGCTCGTACGTCATCTGGTTCGCGAACAGGAAGTCGTATGTCGAGAACTTGAACCCGAGGAAGTCCGGACCCTCCGGCTCGAGCGACAGCGTATCGGACAGCTGCCCGGCCTGCTGCTTGTCCTGTCCGTAGGCGACGTTCAGCCGCACGCTGGCCTGGCTTTCCGCCGTCTGGTAAAGGATCTGCTCGAGGCCGCCACGCACCAGGTAGCTGGTCGCCGCAAACGCGGGCATGCCCTTCGGCCGCGACTGCCAGGCATTCGAGAAACCGGCGGCCGGCTGGTTCGCGGTCAGTACCACGCCCAGTCCCTGGGTGCGGCTTTGCAGCGCACCCAGCGAGAGGCGCGTGCCGGGACCCAGACTCCAGTGCAGCGTGCCGCTGGCGGTGTAGAGGTCGTTATTGCTGTAGGGCTGACGCTTGCCCAGACCGGTGATTTCCTCGAACTCGGTATACGTCAGCGGGTTGCCGTTCGAGTCCACCAGCGGCTGTCCATTGGCATCCGTGTATGGGACCTGACGCACCGGCCGGAAAAACACGCGCTGCACCGGAATCGAATCCGCGGCCATGATGTCATCCAGGAAGCTGGGCGTGGCATCCTCCATTCCGGTCGCGGT
>CBJLQC010000089.1:0-8164 GCA_966424955.1 uncultured bacterium
CCCACAACTGGAGGTCCATCTGAAGCGCCGCTTCTCCGCCGCTTTGTGCTTCATAGCCGCTGTCGCGCCGGCGGCTCGCGCCCAGCAGGCCGATCTCATCCTCATCAACGGACGCGTCTATACCGCGGATGCCGCGCACCCCCATGCCCAGGCAGTGGCCGTCCGCGGCGATCGCATCGCCTTTGTCGGCAGCACGCAGGAAGCACTGGCGCTGCGCGGCACCAGCACCCGCGTGATCGATGTGTCCGGCCAGATGGTCATGCCCGGGATGAACGATTCGCACGGCCATTTGACCGGGCTGGGCACCGCGCTGCGCACCGTCGACCTGGTCGGTACGCGCAGCTACGACGAAGTCATCGAGCGCGTGCGCCAGCGCGCGGCGCAGCTGCCGGCCGGCTCGTGGGTGCTCGGCCGCGGCTGGGACCAGAACGACTGGCCGGATACGCGTTTCCCGACCCATGAGCGGCTGTCCGCGGCCGTGCCCGCGCACCCCGTGGTGCTTACGCGCATCGACGGGCATGCCGTGTTCGCGAATGCGCGCGCCATGCAGCAGGCCGGCGTCGAGAAGACCACCGCGGATCCGGCGGGCGGCCGCATCATCCGTGATGCGAACGGCCAGGCGACCGGCGTCTTCGTCGACAATGCCATGGGGCTGGTGCGCCGGGCCGTGCCGGCCGAGACGCCCGCGGAAACGCGTGAAGGGATACGCCTGGCGATGCGCGAGCTGAACCGGCTCGGGCTGACCGGCATCCACGATGCGGGTGTGGGCTGCCACACCATCAAACTGTACGAGGAGATGGCGCGCGCCGGCGAGCTGACTGCGCGCAACTACGTGATGGTGGCCGGCGGCGATCGCGCCTGCCTCGATCAGATGCTGAAGGCCGGCCCGCGTGACAACGTGGACGGCCAGCATCAGCTCTCCATCCGGGCCATCAAGCTGAGTGCGGATGGCGCGCTCGGCTCACGCGGCGCCAGGCTGATCGAGCCCTATGCCGATGAGCCGGGTCACACCGGCCTCGAGCTGATCCCCGCGCAGCTGATCGAGGATGTTGCGCTGCGCGCTCTGCGCAGCGGCTTTCAGCTCAACGTGCACGCCATCGGCGACGGCGCCAACCGAAGTGTGCTGGATGTCTTCGAGAGCGCGCTCAGGAAGGTGCCGAAGGCCGACCACCGTTTTCGCGTCGAGCACGCGCAGATTCTGCACGCCAATGAAATTCCGCGCTTCGCCCGGCTGGGCGTGATCCCGTCCATGCAGGCGGTGCACCAGACGTCGGACATGTATTGGGCGGAGAACCGGCTCGGCTGGACCCGCATCCAGGGCGCCTACGCATGGCGATCGCTGCTCGATTCCGGCGTGATCATTCCGGGCGGCTCGGATTTCCCCGTCGAATCGGCCGATCCGCTGCTGTCTTTCCACGCCGCCGTCTCGCGTCAGGACGCGAACGGCTGGCCGCAGGGCGGTTGGCTGCCGCAACAGCGCATGACACGAGAGGAGGCGCTCCAGCACCTGACGATCTGGCCGGCCTACGCTTCCTTCCGCGAGGACCTTGTCGGATCGATTACCAAGGGCAAGCTTGCGGACATCGTTGTGCTTTCGCGTGACATCATGACCGTTCCGATCGATCAGATTCTCGGCACGCGGGTCGAGCTGACGATCGTCAACGGACGGATCGTCCACGATGCGACAGCGCCGAAGACGCCGTAGCGACATCGCATAGTCACCATTACAAAGAGGCCTTATGAAGAAGTGGACGCTGCTTTCCGCCATGCTGCTGCTGGGCGCCTGCGCCAGCTCGCAAACCGCGGCCACCGACACCGCGCAACCAACGGTCGTGGCCAGGGCGGTCAATCCGGTGGGCGCCTACGAGTTCGCGACCACGGTTGACGGTCAGACGGTGACCGGCACGCTGCATATCGAGGGCACACCGGGCGCCTACAAGGGCCGCATCGTGACCAGCATGTTCCCGGAGATCCCGGTAACCGGCGCCACCGTCGAGAACGGCAACACCATCACCGTCAAAGCGGTCATGCCGGATGGCGAGCTGACGCTGCGCATGGTGATGGAAGGCATGAACTTCAAGGGCAACTGGGCGCTCGGCGCGGATGGCGGCGAGTTCAATGGCAAGAAGCTGCCGAACTAGTTCGTTCCGGTTTTCCCTTTTCGTTCTGCTGGCGCTGTCCGCGGCGTGCGCCGTGCGCCAGCGCGTCGGGCCGCCGAGCTGGGATTTCGCGGTCGAGCCGGCGGCCGTGGTGACGAACGCCAGCATGCGCGGCCTCAGCGTCGTTGATGCCCAGGTGGCGTGGGCGAGCGGTACGGGCGGCGCGGTCTTGCGCACGACGGATGGCGGCCAGAGCTGGCAGGCGCGGCCGGTGGCGGGCGCCGACTCGCTCGACTTCCGTGACATCGAGGCCTTCGATTCGCTGACCGCCTACGTGCTCAGCGCCGGTCCCGACGGCCGCATCTACAAGACAGTCGATGGCGGGGTGAGCTGGCGCCTCGAGTTCCGCAACGAAGTGCCCGGCGCATTCTTCGACTGCTTCGATTTTTTCGACCGCGACCGCGGCATTGCCATGAGTGATCCGGTCGCCGGGCAATTCCTGCTGATCACGCGTAACGACAGCGCGAGCTGGGTCGAAGTGGGCCGGCCGCCGGCAGATAGCGCGGAAGCGGCTTTCGCAGCCAGCGGCACGTGCCTGATGATCGCCGGCGAGCGCGTCTACTTCGCAACCGGTGGTGGTTCGTTTGGCCGCGTCTTCCGGTCGGAGGATCGGGGCCGAAGCTGGGAGGCAACCATTACACCCGTCGCGGCCGGCGTGGCCTCGGCCGGCATCTTCTCCCTCGCTTTCCGCGACGGTACCAACGGCATCGCCCTCGGCGGCGATTTCGAACGGCCCACCGAGGCAGCGCGGCTGGCACTCACGCTCGATGGCGGACGCACGTGGCGCGTGGCCGGCAAGACGGCTTACGTGTCGGGCGCAGCGTGGTCGCCCAGCGGGCAGAGCCTGCTGGCCGTCGGTCCGGCCGGCACGCGCCTCTCGCGCGATCGCGGGCTCACCTGGCAGCAGCTCGACAGCCTGGAATACAACGCGGTCCAATTCGCAGGCGAAACCGTCGCCTACGCAGTTGGACCGCGGGGCCGAATTGCAAAGCTGTTACGTCGCTGGAACGTGACCGAGTAAGACCGGCTAGTTGGTCAGCCGCTGCAGCACCGTGCGCCACCGCTCTTCCGCATCACCGGCCATGCGATGCTCGAAGGTGCAACCGAAAGCGGCGCCGTACACGCGGTCGGCGTTTTCTGCGTCGCCGAGCTCGATCAGCGACTCGGCAATCGTCAGCAGCAAGTCCCGGTTCTCGATCACTTCCGCCATCATCAGCAGGTGCGCGCGCGCCATGCGCGTCTGCCCCTTCTGCTCGGCGGCATCGCGATACTCCTGGATGCGCTCCTGCGCTTCCTGGATCATGCCGCGCGCCACCGCCATCCATGCCAGCGTGCAGCGTGCGCGCACCACCTCCGGTGTCAGGCGCACGATCTTCTGACAGATGGCCACGGCGGCGCTGTATTGCTTGTGGGCTATGTGCAAATCGATGGATCGCCCGTAGAAGCCCAGCGCCTGCTCGCGCTCGCCGGCATCAAAGCACAGATCGCCGGCCAGGTTCAGAATGCGCGCCTTCTGATCCGGGTATTCCGCCGCCTTCGCGCGCGATTCCATGCTGCGCAGCATGGCATTGAGCGAAGACTGGCTGATGCTCGGCTTTTCGGTCTGCATCTCCATTTACGGCTCCTGCGGGGTTCGGATGTGAAGGGTCCATCCTGCAGGGGCCGAGCCTTGCGGCCGATTGCCGGGTCGCCGATCAAACCTGTTGTCCCAGTTCGTGGATTCATCGTGGGCCCGCGCCCGGCGCGCCCCGGCCGGCGCGCCGGCGGCAAAGTTTTTCCCGCGCAGCGGCAAAAGGTAGCCGGATTCAGCCACGCAAAACGCCACGCTCGCGTTTGTTTTGCCGCCCCCAAAACCGGACGGCGCGGCCGCGGTCACCGCGGGCGGTCCGGCTCAGATACCGATTCTCAACCCGATCTGCAAAATCGGATGCACCTTCACAAACGACCCGAACTCGTCGAGCTGCGCGTTCGCTTCGGCTTCTTCCTGCTGCAGGCGCTGGTCGAACTCCGGACAGGGCTGGCCGGTCGACGTTTCCGTGCACGTACCGGACAGATTGATTTCACCCTCGCCCACAAATGCGGCACCGAGGTCAACGTAGAATCCAAAGCCGCGGCCGGTCGCGCGGCCGAAGCCGATCGTCGCATAGGGCGCGGTTTCCCGTTCGTTGCTCAGCCTCCCCTGGATGTTCAGATCGCCGGTGTACGTGCGGCCGCCGATCGTCGCCTGCTGTTGTCCGACCGCGTCCAGCTCGAAGGCCGGGCGATGCAGCAGGCCCGCGCTCAGGCGCAGCCCGCCACCCGTCGGATAAACATCGAGGCCGACGTTCCAGATCATGTCCGGGAAGGTGACCTCGTAATCCACGCCCTCGAACTCGTCGTCATACGTATACGGCACGAAGCCGATGCCGCCCCGGACCGCGAGCAGACGCGTCAGGCCGTACGACACTTCGCCGCCCAGTCCGGCCGTGCCCGCGCGGGCACCCACACTGAGCTGTGCGGACGCAGCCGCGGGCAGGGCCAGCGTCAGCAACGCTGCCACCACGACAGCAGTCTTCTTCATGGGAGTTGTCCTCCAGGGGAATGTGCGACCGGGGAGAAGACGGAAGCGCCCCAAGATGCACGCGGGTCTGCCGTAGATCAAGCGTGCAGCCTATTTTGCAGTGCTCGCCCGTTTGAACCGCCACCAAGTTTATCGAGTGAACCTGCGCAATTTTTTCGATGAGCTGAGTCGCCGCCACGTCGTGCGCGCGGCGGTTACCTATGGTGCGGGCGCATGGATCGCAATCGAGGTGGTGTCCACCACTGCGCCATTGCTCGGCATCCCGGACACCGCGCCGCGCTTCGTCGCGCTGGGAGCGGTCGTGCTGTTTCCGGTCGTAGTGTTGTTTGCGTGGTTTTACGACTTCACACGCGCCGGACTGCGCCGCACTGCCGACGTCGATCCGGCGATGCCTGCCTCACGCCGCCGCCCGGCGGCCACGCAGGCGCTCGGCCTCATTGTGCTGGGCGTCGTCATCACGATTCTCGGCATCGCCGCGTTCAATGCGCGGCAGCCGCGCTCGCACGCGCGACACATCGAGTCGATTGCCGTGCTGCCCTTCGCCGATCTCAGTCCGCAGCACGACCAGGAATACTTCACGGACGGCGTCACCGAGGAATTGATGAACCGGCTGGCGCACGCGGGCATACGGGTGGCCGCGCGCACTTCCACGTTTGCGTTCAAGGGCACCAACGCGAGCATCGCCACGATTGCCCGGCAGCTGCGCGTCGAGGCCGTGCTGGAAGGCAGCATCCGCCGGGAAGGGAATCGGCTGCGCATCAACGCCACGCTCATCGATGCGACCGATGGCGCCCTGCTGTGGAGCGATTCCTTCGAGCGCACCGATTCCAGCATCTTCGCCATCCAGGACGAGATTTCGAAAGCCATCGTCGATGCATTGCAGCTCGAGCTGGCCGGCGCGGAGGGCAGCACCAATAACCTCGCGGCCCAGGAGTTGTACTTCAAAGGACTGAAAGCATTTCATGCGGGCACCGATGCCGAGCTGCGCGCCGCGCTGCAGTACTTCGACCAGGCGGTCGCGCTCGATTCGACGTATGCCCTCGCGTATGCCGGCCTGGCCCGCACGTTCGCCGTGCTGCCCGCCTTCGGCGATTTCCCGGTGACCGAGGCCCTGGCGCGCGGCAGCGCCGCCGCTGCCCGGGCCAGTGCACTGCAGCCGCAGCTGGGAGATGCCGATGCCGCGCGCGGCCAGATCGCGCAGAACCTGGAATGGGATATCAGCGGCGCGCTGGCCCATTACCGGCGCGCGCTGCGGAGTAACCCCAACGACGCGGCGGCGCACCAATGGTACGCCGAAGCGTTGCTCATGAGCGGCGACCTGCCCGGCGCGCAAAACGAGATTCAGCGCGCGCTCGAGATCGATCCCTTGTCGGCCACCGCGCAGAACCTGCGCGCCTACAGCCTGCTGGTGCGCGGCGAAGCCGCGAACGCCCTGCGCGCCTGGCACCTGTTGCTGCGGCAGAACCCAGATTTCCGATTCGGCTTCCTCAACCTCGCGTTTGCGGCGCTGGCCGACCGCGAGTACGGCGATGCCGCCCAGGCATTGGTTGCCGCTTTTCCGGAATTCGGGCCGGACCTCGCCGAGGTGGTCGCCGCCGCGTCCGGCCAGGGCGCGCCGGACCATGCCCGGCGTGTCATTGCGGCCATCGCGCAGGACGAGCACGGGTCGGTCGCTGCGCTCTTTTTCGCCGCGATTGGCGACCGGACCGCCGCCCTCGAATCGCTGGAACGCGCTCTGGCGGGCGCCAGCGACGCGAGCCTGCCCTACTGGCTGTTGCATCCTCTGTTCCGACCGCTGCACAACGATCCGCGCTTTCGGAAAGTCGTACGCGATGTCGGCGTTTCGATTCAGTGAATTCCCCATTGCGCGCTACCATCGTCCCGGCTTCAATTGCAGGTGCGTCAAGGAGGCATGAATGCGCGTTCCGTTTTCGGAAGTTTTTCGGATCGAGCAGACTGATGACGGTTTTGCTCTGGCCATGCGAAAGCCCATTGTTCTGAGCCCGTACTGGTCCATGAGGTTGGAGGCAGAAATCAATCGGGTAGCCAACCCGCGCCGGCTGGAAGGACGTTTTCTCGAGGTGGAGGAGACGAAGTCCGGTGAATGGGAAGTCGAAGGGTTTGCCGCTGCCGAAGCACGCTAGACGAGCTTCACCTCGACCCACTCGCGCACGCTGTTGACGAACCAGATTCGTTCGGCGTGCGCGATTTCATTTTTGTCGATCACCCGTTCCTCGATCGCGCCGCGCCGTAACAGCTCGCCCCGAAAGATGCCGGCCAGCAGCCCGCAGGAGCGCGGCGGCGTGTAGCGTCGTCCGCCGAATTGCGCGATCAGGTTGCCGCGCGTGAACTCGGTCAGCTCCTCCCGTTCGTTGTACAGCAGCACATCGAACACGTCCGGTTGCAGCCGTGCCTCGTACATGGCGCGGTTCGTCGTCTTATGGAAAAGGAAAGGCGAATCCGCATCCACCGGCGTGCGTGCCAGCGTCACCAGCGCATCCGCCGGCAGCGCACCCAGCGGCTGAAGCTCGCAGCGGGCCGCGCCAGCGCGCGCGAGCAGCAAACGCATACGCGCGGGCCGCCCGCCCGCCTGGCCCAGCGCCGCCTCGGCCGCGCGCAGCACCGAGGCCTCGCAAAATTGAAAACCGAAATACTCCGCCGACTCTTCGAGGCGTAGCAAATGCTGCGCGAACCGCACCGGCGTGTCGTCTTCCACGCGCATCGTCTCGAGCAGCTCGAAGTCCGGCCACACCTCGGCCACCACGCGCGTTTTCGTGAGCAGCTCGTCATACTCGTGCCCGGCCCGCGAGTCGGCCGTGATGCCGCCCCCGGTACCGTATTCGGCCTGCCCCCTTCGGCGGTCCAGCCAGATCGTGCGAATCGGCACGTTGAAAACGGTGCGCCCCCGCTCGATGACGCCGATCGCGCCGCAATACACGCCGCGCGGCGAACGTTCCAGCTCCGCGATCAGCCGCATGGTGCTGATCTTGGGAGCGCCCGTAACCGAGCCCGGCGGAAAGAGCGCGCCCATGACGTCGGACAGCGAGCAGCCGGCGTGCAGTCGGGCTTCGATCGTCGAGGTCAGCTGCAGCACGGTCGGATATCTTTCGACGTCGTACAGGCTGGTCACCTGCACCGATCCCGTTTGCGCGACACGACCCAGATCGTTCCGCATCAGATCCACGATCATCAGGTTCTCGGCGCGCTCTTTCGCCGATCCGCGCAGCTCGTCGGCCAGCAGCTCATCTTCGGCCGCGAACCGGCCACGCGGGCGCGTGCCCTTCATCGGCCGCGTGCGGATGCGCACGCCATCCGTCTCGAAGAACAGCTCGGGCGAGGCGGAGAGCACACACCAGTCATCGGTTTCGATGCAGACGTGGTATCCCGCGCCGGCGGCACGGCGGAGTGCTTCATACCAGGCGAATGCATCGCCCGTGAAGCGGCG
>CBJLQC010000090.1:0-8148 GCA_966424955.1 uncultured bacterium
AACAACGGCGACCAAGCACTGCAGCAGGAAAATCTGGGCCGCATTCTGGTAGTGGATGACAATCGGGATAACGTCGAGATTATCGCGACGCGCCTGCGTTTTCGCGGCTATCAGATCGACGAGGCCGGCGACGGCGCGACCGCCCTCGAGACCGTGCGCAAGAACCCGCCCGACCTCATGCTGCTCGATGTCATGCTGCCCGATATCGATGGTTACGAGATCGCGCGCCGTGTGAAAAACGATGACGACATGCCGTTTATCCCAATTATCCTGGTGACCGCGCGCGATACGACGCAGGACAAGGTCGCGGGGCTGGATGCTGGTGCGGACGACTATTTGACCAAGCCCATCAATTTTCCTGAGCTGGAAGCACGGGTTCGCTCGATGCTGCGCATCAAGCGGCTGCAGGACGAAATCGAAGAAAAGAACCGCGAGCTGGAGCGGCTCAGCATCAGCGATGGTCTGACCAGCCTGTTCAACCACCGGCACATCCACCAGCTACTGCACGAAGAGTTCGAGCGTGCCGACCGCATTGGCGAGCGCCTGTCGGTCGCCATGTTCGATCTCGACCGTTTCAAGTCGGTCAACGACACGCACGGCC
Organism: uncultured bacterium; assembly: GCA_966424955.1. GTDB lineage: Bacteria > Gemmatimonadota > Gemmatimonadetes > Longimicrobiales > RSA9 > CBJLQC01. The sequence continues at coordinate 602 of CBJLQC010000090.1, forward strand.
ATCAGGCCGGCGACCGCGTGCTCGAGCAGATGTCCGATATTCTCCGTGAGTCGGCCCGCGAAATCGATCGGCTCGGCCGCTATGGCGGCGAGGAGTTCATGGCTATCCTGCCGGGCACCAGCATCGATGACGCCGAGGTGTTCGTCGAGCGCGTCCGCCACGAAGTCGCGCGGCGCCCCTTCAACATCGGTAAGAACCAGCCGCTGCACATGACCACGTCGGCCGGCATTGCCACCTACCCCGATCCCGGCATTACCAGCCCCGAGACGCTGATTCGCCTGGCCGACGAGGCGCTCTATGCCGCGAAAGCGACGGGTCGCAATCGCGTAATCCGTTTCGATCGCATTCCTGAGGCGGTATCGGCAGGATAGCGGTCGTCCGTCGGTCGTCCTTATCATTGGACGCCTATGAGCGACCTTGCCGATAAAGCCCGCCGGGCAGACGAGCTGCGCCACATCCTGGAAACCGCCAATTACGAATATTACGTGCTCGACGCGCCGCGCATGTCCGACGCGGAGTTCGATCGTCTGCTGCGTGAGCTCAAGGAGATCGAACGCGAGCACCCGGAGCTGCAGACGCCCGATTCACCGACGCTGCGCGTGGGCGCCGAGCCGTCCACGCAGTTCAATAAGGTGCAGCATCTGGCGCCCATGCTTTCCCTCGACAATGCGTTCGACGATCAGGAATTGCGGGGCTGGGAGAACCGCAACGCGCGGCTCGTCGAGGAGGTCAGGACGGCCGGGTATCTCTGCGAACTCAAGATCGACGGTGCCGCGGTCTCGCTTCTCTACGAGAATGGCATTCTCGCGCGCGCGGCCACGCGCGGTAATGGCGTGCTCGGTGAAGACATCACGGTCAACATCCGCACGATTCGCGAAATTCCGCTCCGGCTGAAAGGCGACCGCGTGCCTGCCCGCATGGAAATCCGCGGCGAGGTCTACATGCCGTTCTCGGGTTTCCGGGAGATGAATGAAAAGCGCGCGGCCGCCGGCGAGCCCACCTTTGCCAACCCGCGCAACGCCGCGGCCGGCAGCCTGCGGATGCTGGACTCGCGGGTGACCGCGGCGCGCCCGCTGCGATTCTTCGGCTACCAGGTACAGCCTGCGCCGGAAGCCGCGCGCATGGTCAGCATCGCCACGCAGGAGGAAGCCCTCGAGCTGATCCAGGAATGGGGCGTCCCGGTGAATGCTTTCCGCTCCAAAGCCGCTTCGCTCGAGGAAGTGCTGGAGTTCGCCCACCGCGTTGAGCAAACGCGCGGCGACCTCGATTACGCGATCGATGGCGTGGTCGTGAAGGTCGCGCGCATCGGCTTGTGGGAAGAGCTGGGCACAGTCGGCGAACGCGAGCCGCGCTGGGCCATTGCCTACAAGTTCGCGCCGGACCTGGCCACGACAACGCTGAAGTCGATCGAGATCAACGTCGGGCGAACCGGCTCGCTCAATCCCTACGCGGTGCTGGAACCGGTCGAGATCGGCGGTGCCATCGTGAAGCTCGCCACATTGCATAATTTCGAGGACATCGCGCGCAAGGATCTGCGCGCCGGCGATACGGTGCTGGTCAAACGCGCGGGCGAAGTCATTCCGCAGGTAGTGTCGCCCCTCACCGAGCACCGCACCGGCCACGAAGAGCCGTTCCACGCGCCCACGCACTGCCCAGCCTGCGGGACCCCGGTGGAACGACCGGCCGATGAGGTCATGATCTACTGCCCGAACACGGCGTGTCCGGACCGCATTTACTGGTCGCTGGTGCATTTCGTGTCGCAGGGCGCGCTGGACATTCGCGGCCTCGGTGAGCGCACCATCGCACAACTGCTGGAACGCGGCATGGTGCGCGATGTTGCCGACCTGTACGCGCTGAAGAAAGACGACCTGCTCACGCTGGAAGGCTTCGCGGATACCTCCGCGCAAAACCTGCTCGGCTCTATCGAGGCATCCAAGCAGCGACCGTTGACCAACGTGCTGGTCGCGCTCGGCATTCGGCATGTCGGCGCGCATGCCGCGCAGGTCCTGGCGCGGCATTACCGCAGCATGGACCGGTTGATGGCCGCCACCGAACAGGAGTATGCCGCCATTCACGGCATTGGCGCGACCACCGCCGAAGCGCTCGCCACCTTCATGCAGGAGCCGCGCAACCGGCACGTCATCGAGCGGCTGGCCGAAGCCGGCGTCAATATGCAGGAGAACGTGGCAGCGCCGGTCGACGCTGCGTTCGCCGGGCTGAGCTTCGTCATCACGGGTACGCTCCCCACCATGAGCCGCAAGGAAGCCACCGAGTTCGTCGAAAGGCGCGGCGGGCGCGTCTCCAGCAGCGTGAGCAAATCCACGAATTTTGTGGTTGTGGGAGACGATCCAGGCTCTAAATTCGATAAAGCCAGGCAGCTCGGCGTACGCATTCTGGATGAAGCGGGGCTGCGCGGCCTTCCCAACGAACTTTGACGGAGACTGTATGCCGCGATCAGGCACGCATGCACCCGAGTTGGCCATACCCGTGGCTTCCCTTTTCGCACTGCGCCAGGCGTTGGTAGCGGAAGTCGGACCGGACGCTGCCGCGCGTGCGCTGCGCGCCGCCGGCCACGCGGCCGGTGACGCCTGGTATCCGCGCATCCACGGCCCGGACGAGGACGGCGCGCTTTCCGAAGCGAGGTTCTGGCGCCGCATGAGCCAGCTGTTCAGCAGCCACGGCTGGGGCACCCTGACTCACGCCGCGGCGCATCCCGGTGTCGGTGCGCTCGACGCGACCGACTGGGTCGAAGCACAGCCGGAAGCCGGCGAATCGCGGCCCAGCTGCTTCTTCACTACCGGACTCCTCGCCAATCTGCTTGGCAATGCGGCAGGCAGCGATGTCGCGGTCATGGAAGTCGAGTGCCGCTCGCAAGGCGACGCGCGGTGCCGCTTCATGTTCGGCTCGGCCGACGCCCTGAACGCCCTGTATGCGCGCGTCTCCAGTGGCGATGCGGTCGATGCCGCGCTCACCAAGTTGTAGCGCGTGGCGCGTGTTCTGGGCATCGATTTTGGAGAACGCCGCGTCGGGCTCGCTCTGAGCGATCCCACCGCCACCATAGCGCAGCCATTGCCCACACTCACGCGCCGGGCCGGCCAGCGCGCGCCGGTTTCAGCCATCGTAGAAATCATCCAGCAACACGAAGTCGCCCGCGTCGTCGTCGGACTGCCCTTGAGCCTCGCCGGCACCGAAACCGAGTGGACGGCCACGGTGCGCGCGTTTGCCGCGAAGCTGCAGGACCGGGCCGCTGTGCCGGTCGATTTCATTGACGAACGGCTCAGCTCGGTCCAGGCGGAACGCGCCGTGCGCAGCAGCGGTCTAAAACGGAGCGATCGCGAGCAGAAGCATCGCATCGATGCGGCCGCCGCCGTACTGCTGCTGCAAAACTACCTGGACCGCAACCCGCGCCCATGACCATGCGACGACTTTTCCTCGCGTTCATCGTGTGCACCGCCGCTTGTGGCGGCGGCGAAGGCACGGGCCCCAAGCAGGCGGTGCAGGTGCCGCCCGGCGCATCCTTCACGCAGATCACCGATTCGCTGCAAGCGCGCGGCATAGTGAAGTACGCGCCGCTCTTTCGTTGGTACGCGCGCTTCCGCGATGCCGATTCGCGCGTGCGGCCCGGCACTTATGGTTTTCGGCAGGGACAATCGTGGAATTCGATTCTCGATGATTTCCGGCTCGGCCGCGTCATGACCGCCAAACTGGTGGTACCGGAGGGGTTCAGTCTCGACAAGATCGCCCGGCGCATAGCCGATGTGAGCAACCGGGATTCCGCGCAGGTGCTCGAGGTGCTCACCGACGATAGCGTCGTCAAGAAGTACGGCATCCCGGGACCGACGCTGGAAGGCTACCTTTACCCGGCGACGTACGATTTTCCGATCGGTGTCCGGCTCGATACGGTGATCCAGCGCATGGTATCCACCTACAAGCGGTACTGGACGCCGGCTCGGCAGGCACGCGCGGATTCGATGAAGCTGTCGGAGCGCGAAGTGATCACGCTCGCCTCGATCGTGGAAAAGGAGGCCAAGCGCGCGGAGGAGATGCCGACGATTTCCTCCGTCTACCACAATCGGCTGCGCATCAACTATCCCTTGCAAGCGGACCCGACCGTGCAATACGCGCTGGGCAGCCATCGCGAGCGTCTGCTCTATCGCGACATCCGCGCGGCCCGCGATAATCCCTACAACACGTATGTCATACGCGGCCTGCCGCCCGGACCTATCGGTTCGCCCAGCGCGCGTGCCATCGACGCGACGCTCTACCCGGCCGACACGAAGTATCTCTATTTCGTGGCCCGCCCTGACGGCAGCCACATTTTCACGACCTCATTGAACGACCACAACCGGGCCAAGGCACAAGTGCGCGCGCAGCGCGCCAAAGCGGATGCATCAGCGCGCTGACCTGCGGCTGATCGTCATTACCGACCGTCAGCTGGCCGCGCCACGCGATGTCATCGCTGTCGTCGGTGCCGCACTGCGCGCGGGTGCGCCGGCCATCCAGTTGCGAGACAAGCACGCAACCGCGCGCGAACTGTTCGAGCAGGCGACGCTGCTGCGCGTCCTCACTCGCGAGCACGGCGCCCTCCTCTTCATCAACGACCGCCTCGACGTTGCCCTGGCCACGGCCGCGGACGGTGCGCACCTGGGACCCGATGACATCCCCCTGCACGCCGCGGGCAGGGCGGTCCCGCCCGGGTTTCTGATCGGCGTCTCGACCGACGATCCGGCTGCGGCCAGCCAGGCCGAGCAGCATGGCGCCGCATACATCGGCTGCGGTGCCGTCTTCGGCACGACGTCAAAGGATGTGGGTGGTGAGGCGATCGGTACGGCTCAATTGCAGCGGGTGGTCCACGCCGTGAGGATTCCGGTCGTGGGAATCGGTGGCATCGACACTGCGAACGTCGGCGGCGTGGCGGCGACCGGTGCCGCCGGCGCTGCGGTGATCGGCGCGGTGATGAAAGCCAGTGACGTCGAAAGCGCTGTGCGGAGTTTGTTGAAACCCTTCGACGACCGGGATTATCCTCGATCATGAACCGACGCGTGCTGATGGGGGCGGCCTTCCTGATGGCGACATCTGCCATCGGTCCGGGCTTCCTCACTCAGACCGCGGTCTTCACGGCGCAGCTCGCCGCCAGCTTCGGCTTTGCCATCCTGCTTTCCATCGTTCTCGACATCGGCGCGCAGCTCAACATCTGGCGCATCATCGCCGTTTCCGGATTGCGCGCGCAGGACATTGGCAATGCCGTGCTGCCCGGCCTCGGCACGATGGTCTCCGCTCTCGTGGTCATGGGGGGACTCGCCTTCAACATCGGCAATGTCGCGGGCTGCGGCCTCGGCCTGCAGGCGTTGCTGGGACTCGATCCGCGTCTGGGAGCGCTGCTCAGCGGCGGGATCGCGATTCTGTTGTTCGTGTTGAAGGATGCCAAGCGCGCCATGGACCGCTTTGCGCAGGCACTCGGGTTGGTCATGATCGCGCTCACGCTGTACGTCGCGATCGTCGCGCGGCCGCCGGTCGCGGAAGCAGCGATTCGCTCGGTCCTGCCGACGCAGCTGGATTTCCTCGTCATCGTGACGCTGGTCGGCGGCACGGTGGGCGGCTACATCACCTTCGCCGGCGGCCACCGTCTCGTTGATGCGGGCATAACCGGCCGCGCGGCCCTGCCGTTGGTTTCGCGCAGCGCGGTCACCGGTATTGTCGTGACCGGTGCCATGCGCGTGCTACTGTTCCTAGCTGCGCTGGGCGTCGTCAGCCAGGGGTTGCAGCTCGACGCCGCCAATCCGCCGGCTTCGGTATTCCAGCATGCCGCCGGACAAATCGGCCTGCGTGTGTTCGGTGCCGTCATGTGGTGCGCCGCCGTGACGTCCGTGGTCGGGGCGTCCTATACCTCGATCTCATTTATGCGCACGCTGCACCATCGTCTGGCAGACGCCGAACGTACGCTGATCATCGGCTTCATCGTGGTTGCCACTGGGTTGTTCCTGCTCGTGGGACGGCCGGTGCAAACGCTGATCGTGGTGGGCGCGCTGAATGGCATGATTCTGCCCCTTGCGCTTGCCTCGATCCTGCTGGCCGCGCACAAACCGCGGATTGTCGGCGAGTACCGCCACCCGGTCGCACTCACCGCGTTCGGCATCGTGGTGGTGCTGGTGATGACGGGCATGAGCGTCTACACCGTTATCGCCGCGCTGCGCTCGCTGACCTAGCCACGCCCTTGCCGCCCGTTAACGAACCGAGATCTGGGCAGGCTCGTGTTTGACGGTTTTGCCGCCCTGCATCACGAACACCACGCGCTCCGTCACTCGAATGTCCTGCAGGGGATTGCCGGGCACCGCGATGATGTCGGCCAACCGCCCGGGCGCCAGCTCACCGCGATCTTTGGTGCCCAGCAGCTCGGCCGCATGGATGGTGGCCGCGCGCAACGCCTCCAGCGGTGTCATGCCGAGCGACGTTAGCACGGCAAATTCGCGGGCGTTCTCGCCGTGCGGAAATACCGCCGCGTCCGTGCCGAAGGCGATCCTGACGCCGGCCGCAATGGCTTTTCGCAGACTGGCGCGCGCCAGCGGCAGGACCTCTCTGGCCTTCTGCTGAATGTGCGCGGGCAGCACGTCGAGATTGATTCGATCGGCCAGGTACGTCGTCGGCACCAGGTAAGTGCCCTTCTGCTTCATGAGGGCAATGGCTTCATCATCGAGCATTGATCCGTGCTCGATGGATGCGACGCCGGCGCGCACCGCCGCCTTGATCCCTTCCGTGCCATGCGCGTGCGCGGCGACTTTGATGCCGTGGCGCGCGGCTTCATCCACCATCGCCTTCAGCTCGTCGTACGTGTATTGCTGCGCACCGACCGGCCCTTCCATGGAAAGCACGCCCGCGGTTGCGCAGGTCTTGATCACCTGCGCGCCGTGTTTGATCTGGTAACGCACAGCTTGCACGACTGCCCACGGCCCATCGGCGACACCCTCCTCGATGCCGTGCTCGAGCACGCCCGGCGCATAACCGGTCTCATCACAGTGGCCGCCGGTAATGCCGAGCGCAAAGCGGGAAGGCACGATGCGCGGAGCCGCAACGTCGCCGCGATCCACGGCCCGGCCCAGGGCAACTGTCACTTCACCGCCGAAATCGCGAACCGTGGTGAAGCCGGCCATGAGCGTGGTGCGTCCGTTCTTTACTGCTTTGTACGCACCGTCGATCTCGGTTTCCGTGACCGGCTCGAGCCGCATGTTGGGTCCGATTGCACTGGCCAGATGCGTGTGCGCATCGATGAAGCCGGGTAGCAGCGTGACATCACCCAGGTCGAGCACGCGCGCGTTCGTAGGTGGCGCGGCCGGATTGATCGCGGTGATGCGATCGCCGCTGATGAGAACACTCGCATTCTCGACGAGCTTGCCGCTGCGCACGTCGAGCAGCCGCGCGGCGCGCAACAGCGTAGGAGCTTCCTGCGCATGCAGGGATGCGGCGGAGATGCAGAACATCGCGACGAGGAGTTTGCGCATGATCCGTCCTGGCAGAGTCTTGTTGATTGGAAACTTAAGGTTGGCCGCGTG
>CBJLQC010000091.1:0-8083 GCA_966424955.1 uncultured bacterium
CCTTCCCCGGCGCCCGCCAGCCTCGAGGAAGCCGAGCGCGAGCTCACACTGCGCGGGCTGGAAGCGGACATCGAAACCTTTGCCGACGCGGTGGACAATTACGGCGGCCGCACCTACGCGTACGATGTTCCCACGACCGCGGAGCAGCTGGGCTACCTGCAGGACAGCGACGTCATCATTTGCACGCCCGCCGAGATTGCGCATGTGCGGCGCATCGCGGAAGCGGCGAATGTGGATCTGGCGAGCCTGCGCGATCGCAGCAAGGGCGACGAGTCACTGGAAGCTTTTCGCAACGAAGTGCGTACCGCGGCGCGCGAACAGGATCTTTCCGCGCAGCTATTGGTGCTCCAGCCGCTGTTCGATGAGCTTTCACCCGCGGAGGTGGCCGCGGCCCTGAGCGCGCTGCTGCGCGCGCGCCGCCCGGCGAAAAGCGAGAAGCCGGCCAAGGGCGCGCCCCGGACGTGGGCGCGGCTGTTCGTCTCGATTGGTGAGCGGGATGGCGTCACGGCGCGTGACATCGTCGGCGCGGTCACGGGCGAGGCGGGCGTCAGTGGCGGCGAGGTGGGGAAGGTCGAGGTACGCGACACGTTCAGCGTCATCGAAGTTTCGAGCGAGGCGGCCGGCCGGGTGATCAAGGCATTGAATGGCACGACCATGAAGGGGCGAGCACTGCGCGTGGACTACGATCGCAAGTCGGGTGGCGGTAGTGGCGGCGGCGACCGGGCGCCCCGCGCGGAGCGTGCACCCCGACGCGGCCCGCCCGGGCGTGACCGCGCGCCGCGCAGTGGTGGCGGCAAGGGCGAGCGCGGTCCGCGCGGACGCCCGCGCGGCCCGTCGCGCTCACCGCGCCGATAGATGCAAAAAGCCACGCGCTGGGCGCGTGGCTTTTGTTTTCCGTCTGCGGGCGCAGGTCAGGGCGTATTGTCTTCCGGCTTGATGACGTCTTTCAGGGCTTTGCCGGCGCGGAACGTCGGACTGACCGTCGGGCCGATCCGGATCTCGCGCCCGGTGCGCGGATTGCGCCCCGTGCGCGCTTTGCGCTCGCGCGTCTCGAACGTGCCGAACCCGCTGATCTGCACACGCTCGCCCCGACGCAACGCATCGACGATCAGGCCGTTCTCCGGATCAAAAAGAATTTCGATCGCGCGTGTCGCCTGCGCCTTGGTCATGTTGGTCTGGGTGGCGAGTGCCTGGATCAGGTCCGACTTGTTCATGCTCCGCTCCTGACGTGTGTAGAGACTTGCCCTTGGCCTGCGGTGCCGAATAGAGTAGAAGCGACCCGGAGGGGCCGTCAAGCCGCTCAGGGCAAAAAAGGCCCGTCGCCCGACGGCGCGCCGCGCGCTCGTGGAGCGCTTGCCGACCAATGAGCTTGAACCGAACAACGGCGAACAACCGGGAGCACCAACGCCCGCACGAGGCGTCGCTCAGGCAACGCGAGCTGGAGCTGACGCGTGAAATCGCGGCTGCCTTCCTGGCGGCACAGCATCCGCTCGAGTTGTATCGCAATGCGCTGGCGCAAATCACGCCGCTCGTGGGCGCCAGCTTCGCTTCCGTATTCTCGCGCGATGCAGCCGAGCCCGACTTGCTCAAGCTGGTCTGCGCACAGAACTGGCCACAAGCTTCCGCGCGCTACCTCGGACAAATGCGCATCCGCGTCGGTCGCGGCCCCACGGGCCGCGCCGTCGAGATGGCCGAGGCCGTGGAGACGACCGACGTCTTCGCGGAGCCCGGCTTGCGCGAATGGTGGGAGCCGGCCCGCGAGCTGGGCTTCGTCAGCCTGATCTCCCTGCCGTTGGCCGGTACCAACGGCACCATGGGCGCCCTCACCTTCTACTACGACGCCGCGCACGAATTCACCGAAGACGAACGGCACCTCCTTCACCTCGCCGCGGCCCAGCTGTCCGCGCTCGCCGAGCGCGCGCAGGTGCTGCAGGACCTGCGCAACGAAAACGAGCAGCTGAAAGCGCAGAGCCGCGAGCTGCAGCAAAAGCTGGAGGCGGCCGAGGAATCACGTCGCCTGAAAACGGAATTCCTGGCCAACATGAGTCATGAGCTGCGCACGCCGCTCAACTCGATTCTGGGCTATACCTTTCTGTTGCAGAACCAGGGTGGTCCGCTCGACGAAGAGCAGCGCAGCTCGCTGCACAAAATCGACGAAGCCGCGAACGCGCTGCTGCACCTGATCAACGACCTGCTCGAGCTGACGCAGGTCAAGCTGGGCCGCGCGGTGGTATCCACCGCTCCCGAAGATGGTGTGCTGCTGGCCAAGCGGGCCACCGAAGTGGTCGGTCCCGCGCCCGAAGGCGTGACGTTCAGATTCCTCGCGATGCCCGATCGCATCCCCATCGAGACCGACGGCGACAAGGTCGTGAAAATTCTGGAGAACCTGCTGTCCAACGCCATCAAGTTCACTCCTGCCGGCGAGATCTCACTGACCGTGCGGCAGACGGGACCACGCATCCATCGCCGGGTCGAATGGACGGTGAAGGATAGCGGCATTGGCATTCCCGCGGACAAACAGGAATCGATCTTCGATGAGTTCCGGCAGGTGGATGGCTCATCGACGCGGTTGTACGGCGGCACGGGCCTGGGACTGGCGCTGTCGCTCGCGCTCGCGCAGCTGCTGGGTGGTGAGCTACGCGTCGAAAGCGAGCCGGGCGTCGGCTCGACGTTCGTGCTCAAACTGCCGCTCGCCTCCTAGGGCTGCCACATTCCCTGGCCATCGAAGCCGCTGCGCAGCACCGGCATGGCCCGCGGTTTCGTCATGGCATCCGGTGACAGCACTTCATCCAGCTTTTCCCGCGTGAGCCAGCCTTTCTCCAGTACCAGCTCGTAAACGCCCCGATCGCTGGCCAGTGCCTCACGCGCGGCGGCGCTCGCGCGCTCGTACCCGATGTACGGCACCAGAGCAGTCACGACGCCAATGCTGCGCTCGAGCAGTTGCCGAATGCGCTCGCGATTGGCGGTAATGCCGGTTACGCAGCGCTCACGCAGCACGTCGCACGCGCGTCCGAGCATGTCCACCGACTGAAAAAGATTGAAGGCAATGACCGGCTCGAAGACGTTGAGCTGAAGCTGCCCGGCCTCGGCCGCCATGGTGACGGTGAGATCGTTGCCGACTACCTGGAAACACACCTGATTGACCACCTCGGGAATGACCGGGTTCACCTTGCCCGGCATGATGCTCGAACCCGGCTGCATGGCCGGCAAGTTGATCTCATTGAGCCCGGCACGCGGACCGCTGGACAGCAGTCTCAGATCGTTGCAGATCTTCGAGATCTTCACCGCGATGCGTTTGAGGACGCCCGACAGCTGCACGAACGCGCCGGTGTCCTGGGTCGCCTCCACTAGATCGGGACTGGTGACGAGCTCGAGTCCGGTCACATCCGAGAGATGTTTGCGCACGACCTCGGCGTAACGCGGATCGGTGTTGATGCCGGTCCCGATCGCGGTGGCGCCCATGTTGATCTCGCGAATCAGCGACGACGCTTCACGCAGCCGCTCGATGTCTTCACCAATCGTGACGCCGTAGGCATTGAACTCCTGGCCCAGTGTCATGGGCACGGCATCCTGTAGCTGCGTGCGGCCCATCTTCACGATGTCCGTGAATTCGCGGCCCTTGGCCGTGAACGCTTCACTCAGCCGCGCCATGGCCGCCTGCAGATCGAGCAGTGCCCAGTGCGCCGCGATGCGGAGCGCGGTGGGATACACATCGTTCGTGGACTGCGAGAGATTGACGTGGTTATTGGGGTGCACGACGTCGTACTCGCCCTTGCCGCGCCCGAGCAGCTCCAGCGCGCGGTTGGCGATCACCTCGTTAGCATTCATGTTGGTCGAGGTGCCGGCGCCCCCCTGGATGACGTCGACGACGAACTCCTCGTGGAGCGCGCCGCTGCGAATCTCTGCACACGCGCGCACGATCGCGTCGGCCAGGTCCGGCGCCAGCAGCTCCAGGTCACGGTTGGCCAGCGCCGCGGCATGCTTGACGGCCGCGAGTGCATTGATCAGCTGCGGGTATTGCGCGATGGGTATGCCGGTGATCGGAAAGTTTTCGACGGCACGCAGCGTCTGCACACCGAAATAGCGCGGTGCGGGCACCGCGCGTTCGCCGAGCAAGTCCTTTTCCTGGCGCGTAGGCCCCTGCCACTGGCGCAGCGTATCGTGAATCGATCGGTCCATACGCGCAAGCTACGCGCGCACTTCCCGCCTCGCGAGGGCCCACGACCAGCACAGGGCGAGCGTAAGGAGCACACCCGCAGCGCCGGTTGCCGCCAATCGTCCAAGCGCTGCGAAGTTGCCGGCCGCTTGCGTGATACCGACATACGCCAGGGCGGTGATCGGATCGCTCAAGCGCATGCCCACGAACAAAAGGAGGAAAGCAGCCAGCATGGCGACGGCACCCGGCGCGCGCATGCCGGTCCACAACTCGATGGCAGTGGCGAGTGGCAGCAGTAGGCAAGTGATCAGGGAGAACTCGAGCGCGTACCACGCACCGGTACGCAGGTCGCCCCATACCAGCACGGCGAGCACGAATGCCGGCACCAGCACGAGCAGCTCGCGCATCAGCAAGCCAGTCAGGGCGGCAGCCATGCGGCGCGGCGCGGATGCGAAGTTCGACATGAGCAGAGCGAAACCCGACTGCTGTTGCTCCGCCACGCCCAGCCCCAGGCGCAATGCCACTGAAGCCAGGTAAGCGTAGCCGTAGCACGCTGGTGCGTAGCGGCCGCGCTCGACCAGCAGCGCGACTAGTGGCGCGCCTGCCACTAAAAGCAGCCCGATCCGGAATCCGGATTGCCGAATCTGCACACGTGTCTCGAACGCTGCGAGCGCGGCGAACATCTAGTCCAGATCCAGAATGCGTGCGGGTATGTCCTGCGGCACATCCTGGTTGGTGGCCACGACCACGACGGCTTCGTCGGCCAGCGCGGCCAGGATGGCTTTGAGACTGCCCTTCGCGCTCGGCGAGAGATGTTCGAACGGCTCGTCGAGGAGGTAGAACCGGCGCGGCGCGCGCAGCACCGACCAGAGCGCCAATCGCTTGGCTTCGCCGGTGGACAGCCGCACGATGCGTCCGGCCACGTCCCCCGGCAGTAGCGCATCCGTTTGCGAGGCGTGACGACTGGTCGGCTGCCAGCGTACGTGCAGCGTGATCCAGTCCTGCACGGTGACATGCGCGGAGAAATGCATGCCGGGCGCGTAGTAGCCGAGCGCCTGCGGCGCGGGCGGCGCAAGCACGATCGCACCGCGATGTTTCGACCCGCACGCAATCGCCCGCAAGAGCGATGACTTGCCCGCGCCGTTATCGCCGGTCAGCCACAAAACTGAACCCGGGTTATGCTGCAGCGAGACCGGGCCGACCAACACGCGCCGCCCGCTCATTAATTCCAGATCGCGCACCTCGAGCGTGGGCGCGCTCACGGCAGCTGACACGTGAACCAGCGGTCCTCCTCATCGACGAGTACTAAAGTGCGCGTGCGCGGCAGATAGGTCATGGCGCCGGGGCTGGAACCGAGCCGATACGCAGCTTTGAAACCAAGCAGGCTGTCGGTCCGCATGATGGCCTTTTCGAAGCGATCGCCGGCACTTCGCCCGGTGCGCACCAGCAGCAAAAGGTCGCCCCCATCGCCGACGGTAGCATCATTGGCAACCACGAGTGCAGGCGCCAGAGCTTCGTCGTTGAGCGGCAGCGGCGGCACGTAGCCGATGGCGCGCTTCTGAGCCGTGGCCAGCGGTACGGGCAGCAGGCGCTGGCCGCGCGGACTCACATGCACCGCGCGCGGTGTGAAGAACTGATGCAACAGGATGATCCCGTCGCCGGACGGCAGCAGTCGCACGCGATTGCCGATGGCCTTGGTCGTGAGATCCGGGAAGTCCACGACCGGCACTTCCTCGCGCACTACTCCGTTCTGCTGCCAGCGGAAGAGCAGCGTGCCGGGAAAGCGGCCCATGACCATCGGCGCGACGGCGATGCCGTTCGATGTTTGTAGCATTTGCAGCGGGGCGAAATCGGTTTTGACGCCCTGGCGCTTGCGGCCCGACCAGTCGAAGACGGCGAGCTGCTCACCCTCTCCATCGGCGATGAGCAGTGAATCGGCAGACGCGATGACGCTGACCGGATCCTCGACGCCGTGCGGGCCGTCCTGCGCCAGCTCCACGCGGCGCTGCACGCGGAGCGACGGGTCGAGCAGCAGAATCGTACGCGCATCACGAAACAACGCGACCGCGGCACTGTCGCCGAGGCGGGAAAGCTCGGTCACCGATCCCGGCATGTCCGACCCGTCGCGCTCGATGCACGCCAGCATGACGGCCCGGTCGATGTCCTCCACGAACTCGACCGCGGTATCCGGCTGGTTGCGGCATGACAGCAAGAACAGCAGCAGAAGCAGAACGATGTTGGACATTGGCTATCGCTTCTCCGTCGTTATCACCAGAACTTGAGCTTGCGGGCAACGCAGCCGACGTACTCCGCGCCGCACTCGACGTCACCCATCGCAGTCAGGGTTCCGCCCAGCTGGCCCGACTCGTTGATGCAGGCGGCATACTGATCCGTGCAGGATATCTGGGCGAACGCGCCGGCCGGCATCACCGTGCCGAGCATGGCCATGATCGCCAGGACTGAAAAGACTCTGAGCAGGTGTCGCATTTGGTTTTCTCCTGAGTGAAGAGGTGGTTCGTTCTGCCTCTGCACTCCGGCTAGAAATCACTCACTGTGCCCGCCTGCGCATCGCGCGTAAATGCGTTCCTTGCAACGACTGCCCATCGCAACATGTAGCCTGGCGAACGCATCGTGACGCTCAGTCATGTCCGGAACTGTCCGTCGGCTCGCGCAGCTGTCGCAGCTTGTTGTGAAGTGTATTGCGCGACATCCCCAGTTCCATGGCAGCCTGGGACTTGTTGCCGCGGCACCGCGCCAGTGTTTGCAGGATGACCCGGCGCTCCTCGAGGAGACTGCCGGCAAAGGCGTACCGCCCGCCGGCCGGCGCCGGCTCGCTGGGCCGCGCAAACGAGCGGATGTTGAGATGCTGAGGCGCCAGCAGGGCGTCGTCGCAAAACAGGACGGCGGCCTCGATGACGTTGGCGAGCTCGCGAATGTTGCCCGGCCAGTCGTGGCCGTGGAGCACGTCGTAAGCGGCCTCGGTGAGGCCGGTGCAGGCGCGGCCGTAGCGGGCGGCACTGCCGCGCACGAACGTGTCGGCCAGCAGGGCGAGGTCGCCCGCGCGCTGGCGCAGCGCGGGCACGGTATGCGTGAGGATGCTCAGCCGATGCAGGAGGTCGATGCGGAAGCGGCCGTCGCGAGCGGCCGCATGCAGGTCGAGGGTCGTGGCGGAAATGATGCGCACATCGATGCTGCTGACTCGCTCGCCACCGACCCGCCGCACCTCGCGGTCTTCCAGCACGGTGAGCAGCTTGGCCTGCGCGGCGAGGGGCAGCTCACCCACCTCGTCGAGAAAGAGCGTACCCTGGTGCGCCTGCTCGAACAGGCCCTTGTGCCCGTACTGCGCGCCGGTGAAGGCACCCCGCACGTGGCCGAAGAATTCGCTCTCGAACAGGGTGTCGGGGATGGCCGCGCAGTTGACCGAGACCATGGTCCGGCCGCCGCGCCGCGAGGCGAGGTGGATCGCGCGGGCCAGCACGCCCTTGCCGGTACCGCTTTCCCCCAGCAGCAGGACGGGCGCGTCCACGGCGGCCGCGCGCCGCCCGAACGCGCACATGGCCCGGGCGGCCGGGCTGTGCCCAATGATGGCATCGAAATAATCCGCCGACATCGTGCGCCAGGTTGCGCCCGCGGCGGGGGCAGTTCCATGGGAAGGGGGGCAAAGGTACGGAACTGGCGACCTTTTCGTGGCCTAAGAAAGCCACTAACGTGGTAGTTTCATCCAAATTCCCAACGGACGGAGCTAAATGGCGAGGGACGAAAAATCGGTCTTTGAGCAGGCGACGTCGGCCCAGCAGCTGGCCGGCGACGAAGCGCCGCAGGCGCTGCAGCGAGCCGGCGACGATCGCAGCTTCTTCGGTCATCCCGCCGGCCTCTCGACACTCTTCTTCACGGAGATGTGGGAGCGGTTCTCCTACTACGGCATCC
>CBJLQC010000092.1:0-7895 GCA_966424955.1 uncultured bacterium
GAGTTCCCGAACGGCGGCAACGAGCTGCATCACTTCGGCTGGAACGCCTGCAGCTCGCACCTGTGTGCGTACGCGCCCAACCCGCACATGGAGCGGCGCTTCCTGATCGTGCCGGGCACCAACAGCTCACGCATCCACGTGGTGGATACACAGCCGAACCCGCGCGAGCCGAAGCTGGTGAAGGTCATTGAAGGCGACGAAGTCAAGCGCAAGACCGGGTACGCAGCGCCGCACACCGTGCACTGCGGCCCCGACGGCATCTACCTGAACGCGCTGGGCAACACCGAGGGTGATGGACCGGGCGGCATATTCATGCTCGACCACGATTTCGAGCTGAAGGGCGCCTGGGAAACCGAGCGCGGTCCGCAGTACCTGGCGTACGACTTCTCGTGGCATCTCGGGCACGACACGATGATTACCAGTGAGTGGGGCACACCCAACATGGTCTCCAGCGGCATCGATCCCGAGCTGCTGTTGGGCGGCAAGTACGGCAACTCGCTGCACGTCTGGGATCTGCGCAAGCGCAAACACCTGCAGAAGCTCGAGCTGGGCGCCGAGCAGCAGATGGTGCTGGAGCTGCGCCCCGCGCACGATCCGCGGCGCGCCTACGGTTTCGTCGGCGTGGTGATCAGCCTGAAGGACCTCTCCAGCTCGGTCTGGATGTGGTACCGCGACGAGGATGCCGGCACCTGGAAGACGCGTAAGGTCATCGAGATCCCGGCCGAGCCGGCCAGTCCCGATGATTTGCCCCCGTTGCTCAAGGGCTTCGGCGCGGTGCCGCCCATTGTCACGGACCTGAATCTTTCGCTCGACGATCGTTTCCTCTACGTGAGCTGCTGGGGCACGGGTGAGCTCCGCCAGTACGACGTCAGCGACCCGTTCAATCCGCAGTTCACCGGCTCGGTGCGCGTCGGCGGCATTGTGCGCCGGACGGCTCATCCGAGCGCACCCGAGCGCGCGTTGAACGGCGGGCCGCAGATGGTCGAGATCAGCCGCGACGGGCGGCGCGTTTACGTCACCAACTCGCTCTACACTTCCTGGGATGACCAGTTCTATCCGGATGGGATTCGGGGCTGGATGGTGAAGATCGATGCGAGCGAGAACGGCGGCGTCGCGCTCGATGAGAAGTTCTTCGTGGAGCTCGAGGAAGGGTTGCGTCCGCACCAGGTGCGTTTGCAGGGCGGCGATGCTTCTTCCGATTCCTTCTGCTACGCCGAATGAACGCGACGACTGCGTTACTCGGATTGTTCGCGCTGGGAGCAGCCCATGGCATCAACCCGGCCATGGGCTGGCTGTTCGCAGTCGGCATCGGGCTGCAGGAGCGCGATCGTAAAGCCGTGTGGCGTGCCCTCGGTCCGCTCGCGCTGGGACACGCGCTCGCCATCGGCGTGGTCGTCCTGTTGGCGGCCATCGTCGGGCTGGTGATTCCGCTCGGCTGGCTGAAAGGATTGGTGGCCGCCGCGCTGATTGCGGCCGGCGTCTTTCAGTGGAGGCGACATCGGCACCCGCGCTTCGGCGGCATGCGCATGAGCATGCGCGACCTGACCATATGGTCGTTTCTGATGGCCAGTGCGCATGGCGCCGGATTGATGGCGTTGCCCTTCGTTCTGAAGGCCGCACCGGCGCATCACCACGCCGGGCACATGGTGATGGCGGGTGTGGATGCATCGCGCACACTCGGACTGAACGCGACGATCATGCATACGCTCGGCTATCTGGTGGTAACCGGCGTCATCGCGGTCGTCGTCTATGAAAAAGCAGGGCTGCGCATCCTGCGTCGTGCCTGGATCAACATCGATCTGATCTGGGTGCTGGCCCTGATCCTGGCGGGCGTGCTGACCGCGCTGCTGTAAGCCCCCCGGCTTCACTTTTCATACATGGCTCATTCCCCATGGTGAAAACGCGTCGTTCGGCGCAATTCCACCATGGGGAATGAGCCGCATGTGAAAAGTGAAGCCAGGGGGCGGTACGAGAGGCCTTTTACGCTTCCTGCAGGAAGCTGCGTACTTCCTGCAGGAAGCGGCTGCAGGCGGGTTCTTCTTCGAGCAGCACGTGGTTGCGGCTTTCCAGCGGCACGAACCGCGAGCCACCAATACGCGACGCGATCTCACGCCCCTGGTCGAAAGGCGCAAAGCCGTCGCCCGTCGCGTGCAGGACGAGCGTCGGGATGCGCACCTGGTTGGCGAGGTCGGTGACATCGATCTGGGCCGCGACCGTGCGCACTGTGGCGCCCACTTCCGGCGTCGTGGTGATTCGTTGCAGATCGCTGAACCACTGATGCTGTTCGGGCGTGCCTTCGGGCAGGAACTGGAAGGCGAAGAACTGCCGCGCGGCCGGATTGTCGCGACCCCAGCCGAGGGGCAGCGTCTGGCTCAACAGCCTGGCTTCCTCGGCTTCCTCCGGCGTCCGCGCGCCCGTGAGCTGGCCGCGCAGGAAACCACCGTACAGTACCATTCGTGTCACGCGCTCGGGATGCCGGGCCGCATAAGCAATGGCGACTGCGCTGCCTTTGCAGAGTCCAAGCAGGGGAAAACGTTCCAGCTCGAGCGCGTCCACGACGGTCTCCAGGTCACGCACGCACGCTTCGAAGGAAAGGTCGGCCACGTCCCGATCGGACAGGCCATTGCCGCGCTCGTCGTATCGCACGAGCGTGTGTTCGCGGGAAAGCTCGCGCAGCCAGTGCCGCCAGACCGGACTCTCCCAGTCGTACTCGAGATGCGTCAACCAGTTCGACGTCTTCACCAGCGGCGGACCGGTACCGCTCGTGGCGTAGGCGATGCGCACCTGATCATGAGCGATGCAAAAGCGAATTTGCTGCCCCGCTACACCACTGGACCGGGGCTCCGGGGTGGAGCTTTCTTCGGCCGGCCGTTGCGCGACCGGAACCGAGATCCGAAATCCGCGGCCGTGCACGGTGCGGATCACCCGTTGCGTGCTGCCGTCATCGCCGATGGCCTGCCGCGCGAATTTGATGCGG
This sequence comes from uncultured bacterium, assembly GCA_966424955.1. Classification (GTDB taxonomy): domain Bacteria; phylum Gemmatimonadota; class Gemmatimonadetes; order Longimicrobiales; family RSA9; genus CBJLQC01. The sequence continues at coordinate 2,978 of CBJLQC010000092.1, forward strand.
CTGTTCAGCGTGGAGGGTGCGACAAAGCGGTGCCCCCACACCGCATCGAGCAGCTCCTCCTTGGTGACCAGCCGGTCGTGGCAGGATAGCAGGTAGGACAGTACGTCGAATACCTGCGGCTCGATGTGAACGACCTTGCCGCGATAGCGCAGCTCATGTGTGCGTGTATCCAGCTCGGACTCATCGAAAGCGTAGACACAGGCACCGGATTGGGTCACGCTCATACTACCTGGATGGTGAGGGCCGCCCGCGCCGGCCGAACATAAGTAGGACGGTTGATTCCGTTAGTCGTTGCCTTCGCGCAGAAAGCTGCGTGTTTCCTGGCAGAAGCGCTGCCAGGCCGGTTCGTGCTCGAGCAGTACGTGATTGCGACTTTCCAGTGGAACGAAGCGCGCGGCCGGGATGCGGGCCGCGATTTCGCGTCCCTGGTCGAACGGCACCACCCCGTCACCGGTCGCGTGCAGCACGAGGGTCGGCACGTTCACCTGCGCCGCCAGCTCGGTGACGTCGATGTCACCGGCCACGGTGCGCAAGGCTACCGCGACCTCCGGCGACGTGGTAATGCGCTGCAGCTCAGTGAACCACCGATGCTGCTCGGGCGTGCCTTCCGGAAGGAACTGCGCCGCGAAGAACTGCCGGAACGCCGGGTTGTCACGTCCCCAGCCGAGCGGCAGCGTGTTGATCAGCATGCGTGCTTCTTCCAGCTCTTCGGGCGTGCGCGCGCGCTTGAACTTCCCGCGCAAGTAGCCACCATAGAGGACCATTCGGCTGACGCGCTCGGGATGACGCACGGCGTAGGTCATGGCCAGCGCACATCCCTGCGAAAGCGCGACGACCGGGAATCGCTCCAGGCCGAGCTCGTCCATCACGGTTTCCAGGTCGCGCACCCAGGCATCGAACGAAAGATCGGCGGCATCACGATCGGACAGGCCGTTGCCACGCTCGTCGTAGCGTATGAGCGTGTGCTCGCTCGACAGCTCGCGCAGCCAGTGCTGCCACACCGGACTTTCCCAATCGAACTCGAGGTGCGTCAGCCAGTTGGCGGGCTTGACCAGCGGCGGGCCGGAGCCGCTGGTCGCGTAGGCGATGCGCACGCCATCGGCGGATGTGCAGAAGTGGATGCGCTGCTGATACTCGTGCGCCGCGGTGCCCGGCTGCGGCGGCACTACCGCTGGGGTGAGCGGTCGCTCTTCGACGGGCGCGACGACCCGAAAGCCGCGCCCGTGCACGGTGCGAATGACGCGTTGCGCCGTGCCATCATCGCCGACCGCCTGGCGCGCGAACTTGATGCGGCTGTTCAGCGTGGTTGGCGCAACGAAACGGTGGCCCCAGACACCATCGAGCAGCTCATCCTTGGTGACCAGGCGGTCACGGTGGGCAATCAGGTAATGCAGCACGTCGAACACCTGCGGCTCGATATGGCGCACCACACCGGAGCAGCGCAGCTCGTGGGCGCGCGTATCCAGCTCGTAGTCGCCGAAAACGTAAATCCGTTCGCCTGCGGTGACGGCGCCCATGGCCACAAGATGGCACGCCGCGCAGGGGGTGCGCCAGCGTGTCGCGGCCGCGACCGGCTGCTCAGGCCTGGTTCTTCACATACAGCTCGAAGAGCTCGTCGAGCGCGGCAGCCGGTTCGCCGATACCCTCGTGGATGGGCGATGCCTGCAGCACATCCGAGCGCGGTGCGGTGAGCCAATGGAAGCGCTCGGAGGGCGCGGCCAGCGCGAGCGGGCCCGCGGCGGTGTCACCGGCGCAAACCGCGCGGCAGGCTTCGAGGTAGCGCGCGAGGAGCTCGACGTCGGCTTCGGGGGCGCGGCGACGCAAGGCCTCGACGTCGCTGAGCACGCGCATGTCGAGGAAATCGGCTGTGGGCGCGTGCACCACTACGCCGACATTGACGAAGTTGCCGAGGTGCACGTGCGGCACCGCGCGCAGAATCGCGAATGCGTATACCGTCGGCGGCGTGTTCATCGGCGCGCGTGCCGGCGTTGCAGAGGTTCTTTCAGGCGAGCCTCCCGGGCAGCCAGCGCTTCATCCAGAAAAGCCCGCGGCGCGCCCGCGCGTTGCACCAGGTAATCATGGTAGCGCTTGCGCGCGGCTACCGCGCTGGGGAATTCCGTCACGATCAGCTTATCCTGGAGCAGCGCATCCGGCACGCTCGCCAGCACCTCATCGATGAGCTCGGTAGTGAGCAGGGCGCTCATGCTCCTGTCCGCAGCGGGCAGCTGATCCGCCTGCCGGAGGAGGACGTGATCGCGGATGAGCGGAAACGACGTGCGTGTGCGCGCATCATCGATCGTCGACCAGGCGTGGTGTGCGTAGAGCGCCGCGCCGTGATCGATCAGCCAGGGCGTGCGCTCGAAGATGAGCAGATTCGGATTGCGGTGCGTGCGATCCGGATTGGTCACGAACGCATCGAACCAGACAATGCGGGCGGCCAGTTCGGCAGCGATGAGCTCGCCCGCCGCGAAGCCATCGAAATTGAAAGCGCCGTCCAGGTACCGCATGCCGACGTTCACGCCATGACTGGCGCGCAGGATCTCCTGGATTTCCGGATCGGGCTCGGCGCGCCCGAAGGCGTCGTCCACGGTGACGACGGCCAGCTCGGGTACGGGCAGTCCCAGGCGTTGCGCCAGCACGCCGACGATCAGCTCCGCGATCAATGCTTTCGGCCCCTGGCCGGAGCCGCGGAACTTGACTACGAACAACCCGCCGTCGGTATCGACCACGGCGGGCAGCGACCCGCCTTCGCGGAGCGGCTGAACGTAGCGCAGGGCATTGTAGTGGCTGAGCTGCATTGCGACGCGAAGCTATCGCCTGGCGCGTCCGTGTTCAAATCGCTGCGCTGGCGGGGAACTTGCCCTCCACGCCTGCATGTCCAAACCGCTGCGTGATCTGTTTCTGGGACCGCGGCGACCGGTGATCGAGGCCGTCGAGCCGCACTGGTCGTTCGACCGGGTTATCCTGCCACCACCCACGCGTCGCCAGATCTCGGAAGCGCTCGGCCACATCTTCCAGCACGACCTCATTTTCCGAGAATGGGGGCTCGGTGAGATCCACTCCTCCGGCCTCGGCCTGGCGTTCAACTTCGCCGGCCCGCCCGGCACCGGCAAAACGATCTGTGCCGAAGCGATCGCCTTCGAGCTGAGTCAGCCGCTGATCGTGGTGCGCTACTCCGAGATGGAATCCATGTGGGCGGGCGAGACGGCGAAGAACGTGCACGCCATCTTCGAAGCGGCCGCCGAGCAGGATGCCGTCCTGTTCTTCGATGAGGCCGATGCGATCGCCGCCCGGCGGTCCACCTCCGTGCGGGAAGGCTATACGCGCGAGGCGAACCTGGTCGTGAATGTGCTGCTCAACGAGCTCGAGCAGTTCAATGGCGTCGTCATCTTCGCGACCAACCTGGCGCGCAACTTCGATCCTGCGTTCGAACGGCGCATCCGCACGCACATCTACTTCGAGCTGCCCGGGCCGGCCGAGCGCGAGGCGATCTGGCGCGCGCAGATCCACGCGCAGCGGACGCCGCTGGCCCGCGACGTCGACTTCCGCGCGCTGGCTGCCAGCTACGAGCGCGCCGGCGGCGATATCAAGAACGCGGTGTTGAAAGCCGCGCTAATGGCTGCCGACGAGGATGTTCCGGACGAGCAAAAGCAGATCCGGCAGGAACATTTCGAACGGGCTATGGAAGAAGTGATCGCCGCGCGGCGTGTGCTGGATCAGTCGTTGATCAGTGACGAAGCCTCGCCCGAGGCCGCGCTCGCGCGCATGGAGGCGCATCATTCGACGCAGCAGGCGCTGTTGCAGGACGCCATGCTGGCCATGAGACGCCCCTTGTTGACCGCCATGACATTCGCCGTGCTGGCGACGCTCCTCGCGCTTGCAGCGGTGTTGATCGCCATTCTCACCTGACGGCTGCTGGTTCGGGCGCAGTCCCGCCCTTTGCGCGTTATGCGTCGGACAGCGTAAAATCGGCGCATGACTCAGCCACCCGCCACGACCGCGCTGCTTACCGACCCGATGGCGATCTTCGCCTATCTGGCCGGGCTCATGGGTTTTTTGTACTGGCTCAGCGGACTGAAGCCATTGCAGAAGTTCTTCGACGTCGCGCCGGTCATCCTTTTCATCTACTTCATACCGACGCTGTCGACGGCCTTCGGCATCACGCCGGCCGCCTCCCCGGCCTACGACTGGATGACGCGGTATCTGCTGCCGCTCGCGCTGTTCCTGCTGATGCTGACGGTCGATCTGCCGGCCATCGCCAAGCTCGGTGGCATGGCGATCCTGATGATGCTGGCGGGGACGCTTGGCACTGCGGTGGGCGCGCCGCTCACGTATCTGATATTTGGCGGCTGGCTGCCGGAGAACTCGTGGATGGGGCTGGCGGCGCTGTCCGGCAGCTGGATCGGCGGCACCGCGAACCTGGTCGCAGTGGCGGAGAGCGTGGGCACGCCGCCCAACATCATGGGCCCGACCATCGTCGTGGACACCCTGTGCGGTTATGGCTGGATGGCCGTGCTGCTGGCGCTCTCGACGCGCCAACAGCGCTGGGACCGTCGCATCAACGCGCGCGTGGAGGCGCTGGAAGACACCAACCGCCGGCTCGGTGAGCTGCAGGAGCACCAGCGTCCGATCGATACGCGGTCGCTGGCCATCATCCTCGCGCTGGGATTCGCTGCCACGGTCGCTGCCGTTGCAGCCGGCGCAGCGCTGCCCAATGTAGGCCGGCCGACCATCATCAGTCACACGACGTGGGCCATTCTGATCGTCGTGACGGTCGGGCTGCTGCTCTCCCTCTCGCCGTTGCGTAAGCTGGAGGAGGTCGGCGCGTCACGTGTCGGCTACGTCGCGCTCTACTTGTTGCTGACCGGCATCGGTGCGCAGGCCGATCTGCGTGCCATCTTCGACGCACCCGTCTTCC
>CBJLQC010000093.1:0-7885 GCA_966424955.1 uncultured bacterium
TCTGCAGCAGGTTGTACGCCCAGTCGCGCGCCGACCAGTCATAGCGCCGATTGGCCCACGCGAAGTTGAACAGGAACGGCAGCAGCGCGAACCCCAGCACGGCGGCCGCGGCCAGCGGCGGGCGCGCGGTAGCGGGCAGTCCTTTCGCGTCGTTCATGCGCTCACCGACCCACTGCCACAACGCGGCCAGCCCGATACCAACCCAGACGCCCCAGAGCGAGAAGCTGACGATGAAGAAATAATCGCGCTCGCGTACCTCGCGCATGTCCATGGACACGTTTTCCAGCGGAATGCTGTAGCCGTAGCGGAAGTTGAGGTAGAACGTGAGACCGAAGGCCAGCGTGCCGAAAAGCAGGAAGCAATACCAGAAGCTCTTCTTGTCGCGCCTGAAGTGCTGGATCGCGCCGAACACACCAAAGAAGATGAAGAGCAGCGTGACCAGCGGGCGCGCGCCGCCGAACCAGGAGCGGTTACCGGAGACGGAGCGGGCCCACTGCCAATCGAAATACTGGAAGTAATTGCCGATCTGCGCGGCGAGCAGCTTGGGGCTGCGCGGCAGATCCTGCCCCTGCATGGCGGCCACCGGATCGGAGAACATGGACGGCTTGTCGTACTGCTTGCGCGCGAGCGCCTCGCTCAGGTTCTCGCAGCCGCTGCGGCCGAACGTCAGGATGCTCTGCAGCGCCGACCCCACGCTGGGGCAGGTCGGATCCGCTTCATTGATGACCGGCTGCAGCCCGGCCCGGATCGGCAGGTACATATGGGCCGACAAGCCGATGACGACCGCGACAATGGCAAACGCGTACAAGCGCCAGTTCTTCAGCACGCGCGCGTCGTTGAGCAGGATGAACACCAGCAATGCGGGCGCCGCGAGGAACGCCATCAGGTGATTGCCGACCGACAGCGCCAGGATGAAAACCATGAGGATGAGGAGGTTGTCATCCTTACCCTTGCCGAGATTGTCGCGCCAATGGAAGGCCAGCCACGAAAGCAGCGCGATCGTGAACAGCGACACCGTGTAGACCTTTTCGTTGACGTTCGACTGGTTCCACACCGTAAACGCGGTAGCACTGACCAGCACGGCCGCGCTCGCGCCGATGATGCGGAACCACTTGTCGCTGCTGAAGAACGCCAGGATGCGGTGCGCCAGCAGGAACCAGAACCCATGCGCCAGCGCGCTCATGGTCGCGCTGAACAGATTGATGCGCACCGCCGTCGAGATGGGCAGCGGCGCGAGGAGCACGTCCCAGGCGCGCGCCAGCAGCACGAACACCGGGTTGCCCGGCGGATGCGGGATGCCGAGGATGTGCGCCGTCGTGATGTACTCGCTGGTATCCCAGAACCACGTGGTCGGCGACACGGTCAGCGCGTAAAGCAGCCACACGGCGAGCGCCGCGATGCCGGCCGCGCCATACGGCGAGCGGTATTCAGTTTCGATTGTAGCAGCGGGTCGGTTCATAGAACGAAAAAGCTAAGGGAAAGCAGGGGAAGTGCATAGTCGCCGGACGCCCAAACCGGCCGGTCTCGACTACTAGAGCCGACTCATCTGCAAACTCCCGCCGGGAACCGGATCCACGCGCCACCCGGCTGGCACCCAGGTAGTGGCACTGTACTCGGTGATCACCGCCGGTCCGTCGAGCGCGGCGGTGACCAATGCCCGCGGGACGACCGGCACGTTCTGCCACGTGCCGTCACAGAACGCCTGATGATGATCGATACGCTCCGTCGCGACCGGCGGCTCGAGCTCGGGTGCCGGCGCCGCGCCCGCGTGCGCTTCCACACGCAGGGTGACGGCCTCCGCCACATTAGAGCGGTTGCTGTAGCCATAACGTTGCTCGTGCGCATCATGCAGCGCGGTGATCCAGTCTTCGGCGGGCACGCGCAATTCGTGACTCTGTCCGGCATAGCGCGCGTCGATGAAGCGCTCGATGACGACGTCGTCCGGTGAAATGCCTTCCGCGTCCATGGCCGCGCGCGCGTTTGCTTCCAGCTCCGCGAAAGCGCTGGCCATGGTTTCCATCGCCGCGGAATCGGAGCGCCACAGGACCGTGCGCGCCGTCCCTTTGCGGACCGGCGAAACGAGCATCCCGAACGCCGAGAGCAGTCCCGGCTGCGGCGGGAGCAGGATGCGCGGCACGCCGAGCGCCGCGGCCAGCTCGGCCGCGTGCAGGCCGGCCGCGCCGCCAAACGCGACCAGCGTGAAATCGGCTGGGTCGAAGCCACGCTCCACGCTCATCACGCGCAGCGCACCTTCCATCGTCGTATTGATGACGGTCAGCACGCCGCGGGCAGCCGCGTCGACGGATGTGCCCAGCCGGTCGGCGAGGCGTTGCAAGGATGTTTCGATGGCGGCCCGATCGACCGGCAGCTGGCCGGCCAGCGGGGCATGCGCCGGCAAGCGGCCCAGCCAGACATTGGCATCGGTCACCGTGATTTCTGTGCCGCCCCGGCCGTAACAGATGGGACCAGGCTCCGCGCCCGCACTCCGCGGACCGACGCGCAGGGCGCCGCCCGCATCGAGCCAGGCCTGCGAACCGCCGCCCGCCCCGACCGTATGAATGTCGAGGACCGGCACGGCGACCGGCAGCCCCGACACGACCAGCTCACGCGTGTGCAGCGGCCGGCCGGGACACAGCGAAACGTCGGTGGAGGTGCCGCCCATGTCGAAGGTGATGATGTCGCCGAGCCCGGCAGCCCGCGCGGCCGCCAGGGCCCCGGCGACCCCGCCCGCCGGACCGGAGAGGATGGTATGGACCGGTTCGCGCCGGGCGACGTCGACGGGCAGCGCGCCGCCGCCCGATCCCATGATGCGGACGCGCGTGCCACTCTGCTCCTCGAGCCGAACCAGGTAATCGTGCATGAGCGGCAGCACGTAGGCATTCACGACCGTGGTCGACGTGCGCTCGTACTCGCGAAATTCGGGCAGCAGCGCCGATGAACGCGCAATGAAAATCATGCCTGCATCCCTGAGCGCGGATTCGATCGCGCACTCGTGCGCTGCGTTCGCGTAGCTGTGCAACAGGCAGATGGCGACGGCATCCGCGCCGCTGATCCGCGTCTGCAATTCGGCCAGCTCGGCCGACTGCAATGGCGCGACCTCGGCTCCGCGATGATCCAGCCGTCCGTCGATACCGATACGCAGCTCGCGCGGCACCAGCGGCGGCGGCCGTGTGCCGGTCAGGGCGTAAAGCTGCGGGCGGTTTTGCCGGCCAATTTCGATGATGTCTTCGAAGCCGCGATTGGTGACCAGCGCCGTGCGCGCGCCTTTGCGCTCGAGCAACGCGTTGGTCGCGACCGTCGAGCCGTGAATGAGCAACGTGCACGCGGTCAGGCCGTGCAGCTGCAGGATCTCGCGCAGGCCGGCCACCGCCGCGCGGGCCGGATCGTGGGGCGTGGAGGGCAGCTTGAGTACGTAGCCACGACCATTGCAGGCGAGGACCACGTCCGTAAAGGTGCCGCCGGTATCAATGGCGATCGTGGCCGCCGCGTCAGCGCCGCGGTCGCTTCGAGTTGACGTTGTTTCGCTCACGCGTGACATTCTCCAGCCAACCCATCCACCAGCCGATGACAAATCTGTCTTTCGAGCAATTCGCGGCGTACGCGCGCGCGGGTTACGACATCATTCCCCTCGCGCAGCGTTTCCCGTTGGATACGCGAACCGCGGTCACTGCTTACGCGAACCTGTACGAGCCGCCTTTCGGATTCCTGCTCGAGTCCGTGGTCGGCGCGGAAAAATGGGCGCGCTACACCTTTCTCGGAAGTGCGCCGCGCGAGGTGATACGGGTCAGGCAGGGCAGGTTGTCGCAGTGGGTGCGCGGCCGCGGCTGGGCCGACATCGCTACCGACCACGATCCGCTTTCCTGGCTGGATGCCCGGCTGACTGCGCAGCGGGTCGCGCCCGTGCCGGACCTGCCACGCTTTTTCGGCGGCGTGGTCGGGTATCTGGGTTACGACGTCGTTCGCTATGTCGAACGCCTGCCGGCGGCGCCGCCCGACGATTTGCAGCTGCCCGAAGCCGTTCTCCTTTTTACCGACGTCATCCTCGCCATCGACAACGTGTTCGGCCACGCGATGGCGATCGCCAGCGTCGAGGTGTCGCCCGACTGGAACGACGAGCGGCTGCGGGCAGCGTACGAGCAGGCGCTGGACAGCGTAGAGCGCGCCCGCGAGCGCGTGCACGCGGCCGTCGATCTCGCTCCGCTGCGCTCGCGCGACACGACGGCGGACATCACGTTCGACAGCAGCTTCGTGCGCGCGGACTTCGAAAGCAGCGTCGAGCGCATCCGCGATTACATCAAGGCCGGCGATGTCTTCCAGGTCGTGCTCAGCCAGCGGCTCAGCGCGCCACTGACCGCGCCGCCCTTTCAGCTCTACCGCGGGCTGCGCGCGCTCAATCCATCACCGTATCTCTATCTGCTGGAGCTGGAGGATGTGGCGCTGGTCGGCTCGTCGCCGGAAGTGCTGGTGCGCGTCGAGAACGATCGCGTCATTGTCCGCCCCATCGCGGGTACCCGCCGGCGGGGCGGCAGCGACCAGGAAGACGCCGAGCTGGCGGCCGATCTGCTGGCCGATGAAAAAGAGCGCGCCGAGCACCTCATGCTGATCGATCTCGGACGCAACGACGTGGGTCGCGTTACGCGCTACGGCACCGTGCAGGTCTCCGAATACATGGGCATCGAGCGCTACAGCCACGTCCTGCACATGGTCAGCCAGGTGGAGGGTGAGCTGGCCACGGGCCTCTCCGTGATCGACGTGCTGCGCGCCTGTTTTCCAGCCGGCACCGTCAGCGGCGCGCCCAAGATCCGCGCGATGGAAATCATCGATGAGTTGGAGCGCGTCCGGCGCGGACCATACGGCGGCGCCGTCGGCTACTTCACATACGGTGGCGGCGAAATGGATACGGCCATTGCCATTCGGACACTGATCGCGGCGGGCGAGCGGGCCTATGTGCAGGCAGGCGCGGGCGTCGTTGCCGACTCGGTGCCCGCCGCCGAATACCAGGAAACGCTGGCCAAGGCGCGGGCCCTGCTGCGCGTGCTGTCGAGTTTTGGGTGACGCGGAGGGGCGTCATCGCACGAGCCGCCGTGACGAACGTCACATGATCTCGAGGAGGGTAACCAGGTTCCACGCGCTTCTGCTGTTTGCATCGCAGAGGAGGCCGCTGGTCGGACGCGTTTGGCTGGCGAGAACACCTCGGTCACAGCCGACATGTTGACGATTTAATTACAAATCAAATCCGCCTGGGTCTGCGATGAGCTGGTCGTAAGTCCGGCGGGCATGGGGCCACGACCTCCTCTGCGATGACCGTAGCAGCGGCGTATGAATCTCGTTCCCCTGCTCGAGAGCACAGGCGTCAGCCGTTACTTACTCAAAGGAACTCGCAGAGCGATCATGGCGAACAGGTCGTGCTGCCCCTTGCTCTCGGTCGCCGAAACATCCCAGCTGCTGATGTAATCGCTCAGCTCGGCCGACACCTCGATATTGCCGAAATCGAGGATGACGCCGCCGCCCACGTGCGCCGTGAACATTTGCTCAGACGTTGAAATATCGAACTCATCGTCGCTGAAGCTGTAGCGCTTCATCCCGGCCCCGGCGAGGAGGAAGGGCTGCAGGATGTAGTTCCGGGCGAAGGGCCGGAAGATGAGATCGCCGACGAGATTGAGCTGATCGGCGGCCAGGTCGGTACCGAGTCCACCCGTCCGGGCTTCGCTGTTCGTGGCGACATCGACGTTGGCGCGGAAGGCGATGGGCGTGGCCCGGAAATCGATTTCGAGCGCGAGGCCTAAAGCCAAGGCGGACTTCAACTTAGTCTCGCCGGTCGACGATTCGGAGAGGCTCGTCAGCGGGGTGAAAAAACCGATTTTGGGCACGACGGTCCAGCCGATCCCCTGCGCGTGCAGGGCGCCGGCCGGGGCGGCGCATAGGAGCAGCGTCAAAAGCAGTTGGAGGCGCTTCAAGGCTTGTCCTCTGGGTAAGGGAGTACTCGTCCGAACAATTCCATGACGCCCCCTGGTGCGCAAGGCATTGGAATGCCGTGGGATGAACGGTGTCACAATGGACAATTCTCCTACGTTCTCAAATGCGCGACGGGAAAAGGTTGACAGGGGCGTTCTGCGGTTCGTAGTGTGTGCGCCTCTTATCACGTTTCATCAACAAAAAGTCACTATTTCTATTCAAGACCTGCTCTTCGTCGGAGCCGCAGGAGCGTTTTTTTACCCTCTTATGGAGGCGCTGCATGTACAGTAAGTCGAGAGCCGCCCGGCCCATCCTGGTGCTGGCGGCGATGCTCTTTACTCTTGCCGGTGCGTTGTCTGCGCAGGCGCAGGGCAAGATTGAAGGGCGTGTGTTCGATGCCGGAAGCAACCAGCCGCTGGCAGGCGCGCAGGTTGTCGTGGTCGGCACCGGGTACGGCAACATCACCAACGCTGACGGCTACTACTTCATCAACAACGTCCCCGCCGGCGTGCACGACATTCGGGCGCAGTATATCGGCTACCAGACGGCCACCGTGTTGCAGCAGCGTGTGCTGTCGGGTCAGACGACGCGGGTCGACTTCCGGCTCCCGACGCAGGCCGTCGAGCTGGAGGCGATTACGGTGCAGGGCGACATCAGCCCGCTCGCGCCGCGCGACAAGACGGTCTCGAAGGCCATCGTCACGGGTGACGTGGTCAACGAGCTGCCGATCGACAACATCCGCGCGGTCATCACGTTGCAGCCCGGCGTGATTGGGACGGGCGACTCACGCGGTCAGGTCATCCGCGGTGGTCGTCCGGGTGAAGCGTCGGTCTACGTCGACGGCGTGCTGGTCCGCAACTTCAACAGCGGCGCGCAGTCACTGCTCAACGTGGGCGTGAACGCGGTCGAAGAAGTCAACCTGCTGCTGGGCGGCTTCGGCGCGGAGTTCGGCTCGGCGCAGTCGGGCATCATCAACTACGTGACCAAGCAGGGTCCGACCAAGTACACGGGGGCCATCGGCTTCGGCACGGATGCCTTCATGCCCAAGGACATGAGCTGGGGGCACAGCCGCCTCGAGGCGAGCCTGGGCGGCCCGCTCATCAGCGACAAGCTCGGCTTCCACCTGGCCCTGACGGCGACCGGCATGGAAGACGCCGACCCGGACTTCCAGGATGACATCCTGGCGGCCGACTCGGTCCCCATCCAGAACGTGTATTTCCGGCCGGTGCGCCAGGTCCAGTACACCGACTCCCTCGGGCAGCCGCTGACGGACTCGAATGGCAATCCGCTGTACTTCACCGAGTTCGAGGAGATCACCGACCTCGGCAAGCGGCAGCCGTGGAGCGCCGGCGATGTCTACACCGCCAGCGGCACGCTGCACTGGACGCTCAGCCCGAGCACCCGCTTCACCTTTGGCGCGCTGAACAGCCGGAGCCAGGGTTACAACGGCGGCACGGGCTTCTCGAATGCGTGGCAGGCGCGTCCGAAGGGTCTGCCGGTGTTCGCCAACACGAGCTACCTGTTCCGCGGCGGCCTCGAACAGATCCTGTATCAGACGGCCGAGAGCCAGGCGAGCGTTCGCCTGAACGTCGCGTACGGCCAGGACAAGACGCAGGCCGGCCAGCGCGCGGACACCACGGCGCTCGCGCCGCCTGATCCCGATTTCCTCGGCTTCACGTTCTCGAAGCACGAGTTCATGTTCGAGGACAAGATCACGTACGAGAAGTACGCGGCGCGCCTCGACTCGATCAACGCGGGCCTGGCCACGCAGCCGCTGACGCTGGTCGAAACCCTCGGCCTGACGACCTCGCAGGCCACGCCGTTGTTCGACCAGGACAACAGCGCGGACAACCCGTACGGCATCCTGGGTTACTCGATCGGCCAGGGGCTGAGCGGCTACAACGAAGCGGTGGAAAAGACGCTGACCTTC
>CBJLQC010000094.1:0-7806 GCA_966424955.1 uncultured bacterium
TTTGCCGAAGGGGTTCTGCTATACGTGCGCAATGCGATGGACAGCATGTTTTATCAGGAACAAGCGCTGGCCGAGATGATTGAGCCATTTCACGTCGATGGCGTCGTGTATCACCCGATCAAGAGTTGTCGCACGGTTTCGACTGGACTAGCTGACAGTCGCCGCGCACTGATGGCGGCGCATGACATTCCGAGCCTGTTCATCGAATCGGACATGATGGACCGGCGCGTGGTCTCCGAAGCGCAGCTGAAGAACCGGATCGATGCGTTCTTCGAGGGGCTCGCCACCCGCAAACAACAACCGGCCGTCGCGGCCGGCTAAGGAGGCACACATGGCCCATGCAGCGGGCGTGGACGTGGGCTCCACGCAGACCAAGGCGGTGATCATCGATGAGGACCGGCGCATCGTCGCGCGTGCGCTGGTGGAGACGGGCGCGAACGTGGTCCAGGCGGCGCAGAACGCGTTCGACACCGCGCTGCAGAACGGTGGCCTGCGTGAGGAAGAAGTCGAATACGTGGTGGGCACCGGCTACGGCCGCTACAAGGTGACGTTCGGCAACACGCAGGTCACCGAGATCAGCTGCCACGGCCGCGGCGCCGTCCATATGTTCCCGGCCACGCGCACGGTCGTGGACATGGGCGGCCAGGACACCAAGGCCATCAGCGTATCGCCCGCCGGCGAGATCATCGACTTCTGCATGAACGACAAGTGCGCGGCCGGCACGGGCCGCTTCCTGGGCGCGGCAGCCAGTGCGCTGGACATACCGCTCGGCGAGCTGGGGCCGACCGCGCTGCGTGGCGAGCGGCCCGTCAAGATCACGACGACGTGCACCGTGTTTGCCGAGTCGGAAGTGCTTTCGTGGCTGGGCAAGGGCAAGAAGATCGAGGACATCCTGCTGGGTGTGCACCAGTCGATCGCGGCCCGCTCGGCCGGGCTGCTCCGCCGCGTCGGCATCAATGAAGAGGTTACCTTCACGGGCGGCGTTGCGCGCAACCTGGCGATGATCGCTACGCTGGAAGAGCGGCTCGGCACGAAGGTAAACGTCAGCGAAGAGTCGCATTTCATGGGCGCGCTGGGCGCCGCGCTTTTCGCGCTCGATCACGTGCTGGCCAGCCGCGTGCCGGTGGCACAGACAGCGAGGGCCCTATGACCTACACGGCCGGGATCGACATCGGCTCGACCTACACCAAGGCGGTGGTCACCGATGAGCACGACACCATCGTGAGCCGCGCACTGGCACCCACCGGCTTCCGGCTGGCCGAAGTCGCGCGCAGCCTGCTCGGGCGCGTGATCGCGGACGCCGGCCTGCGGCGCGACGACGTCGAATACGTAGTCAGCACCGGCTTCGGCCGCCATCAGGTGGACGTCAGCGATGCACAGGTGACCGATCTGACCGCCGCCGCCCGTGGTGCCGCGACTTTCTTCCCGAACACGCGCACTGTGCTCGACGTGGGTGGCCAGACCATGAAGGCCATCAAGGTGAACGACGCGGGCAAGGTGCAGGCGTTCCGCCTGAACGACAAATGCGCGGCGGGCACGGGCGCATTTCTCGAGAAGACCGCCCGCTACATGGGGTACACCACGCTGGAAATCGGACCGCTGGTCGCCACCTCGAAAAACGCGGTCCCCATCTCGGGCGTGTGTGCGGTGTTCGCGGAATCCGAGGTGATCAACCAGCTCTCGCAGGGCGCCGCGCCCGCGGATATCATGCACGGAGCGATCGTCTCGCTGGTCGGCCGCTCGGTGCAGCTGATGAAGCGGGTGCGCATGGAGCCGGAATTCACGCTGGTCGGCGGCATCCTGCGCTTCGAGCGCATGGTCGACGTCGTGCGCAGCGAGCTGAGTGGCGAAGTCAACGTCGCACCGGGCGAGCTGCCGCAGTTCACGGCCGCATATGGCGCCGCGCTCCTGGCGCAGCGCCGTCTCAAATCGTTGAAGTCACAGGCAGTCAGCGCATAACCAAGGAGGTGCTGGTGAAGATCACGGATGCATTCCTGGGTGAGCACGCCGTCTTCTACGCGCAATTCGCCGAGTGCGAGGACATCGTGGACCGCGCCGACCTGGAGAGTTTGCGCCATATGGCCGCGGTCATTGCGAGCGGACTCGATACGCACTCGAAGCTCGAAGACGAGCTGCTCTTCGGGCCGCTCTCCGCACACGTAGGCGACGACCTCGGTATCTTCCAGCTGATGGAGCAGGAGCACACGCAGATCGCGAATCTGCTGGGACAGGTTGCGACGGCGCGCACGGCCGGCCGCGCCGGCGAGCTGCTCGTCGAGATGATCGCCGCCGCGCGCGCGCATTTCGAAAAGGAAGAACAGGTAGCGTTTCCGCGCGCCGAGCAGCTCCTCGGCGCCGCTGAACTGCAACGGTTGGGGCGCGCGTGGTCCAATGCGCGGGGTGTGGCTGTGGAAGTGACGGCGTAGCCGCTGCGGATCGCGAGCGGGGGCAACGCGCGGCGGGCGCTTCTGGAAATCAGGGGCTGAGGCAAGGAGCGGGTTCGCCGGCGCTGGCGCGGGGCGCTGGATGCGGGTCGGGGGAGAAAAAGCGGAGCGCGGGGCGCGGCAAAATTCTGTTGCGAACGCCCCTTGATCAGGAAACTTGGAAAGAGTTGCTACCGCTATCCGCTGCGCGCTTTGTTCCCCGTGACGCGCGATCAGCGATCCGCGCCAGCGCCGGCGAACCCGCTCCTCGCTTAAACCCACGCCAAACCTGATGACTGCTGTGATGAAAGCTGCGCTTAACTCCGCGGCGCGCTATACTCCCCCCGGCATTTTACCGGAGGCACTCCTGATACAACGCGTCCTCGCCATCGATCTGGGCGGCACCAAGCTGGCGGCCGCCCTGTTCTCCGCGGATGGCAGCATCGAGGAGCGCAGCGCGGTTCCCCTGGCCGGCAACCAGGGCGAAGCGGTGGGTGCGCTCATCACGAGCACGGTCCAGCAGTATTCGCAACGGGCCCGCATCGCGGCGGTCGGTGTTGCCGTGCCGGGCATCTATCGCTCGGCTACGGGCACGGTGTGGGCGCCCAACATTCCAGGCTGGGATGATTATCCGTTGCGCGCCGAGCTGCGCGGCGCGGTCGCGCGTGATGTCGCGGTGGCCGTCGAAAGCGATCGCACCTGCTACATCATGGGCGAGGTGT
Organism: uncultured bacterium; assembly: GCA_966424955.1. Classification (GTDB taxonomy): domain Bacteria; phylum Gemmatimonadota; class Gemmatimonadetes; order Longimicrobiales; family RSA9; genus CBJLQC01. Next base: position 3,146 of record CBJLQC010000094.1, read on the forward strand.
GGCGGGGCAATGCGCACGGGGCGCGCAACGCCGTCTTCATCGCCGTCGGCACCGGCATTGGGGCGGGCATCCTGGTCGATGGCCGGGTGATTCGCGGTCACGCCGATATTGCGGGCGCGATCGGCTGGCTGGCACTGGATCGTCCGTACGAAGAGAAATACCAGGACTGCGGCAACTTCGAATTCTACGCGGCCGGGCCCGGCATCGCGCGCGCCGCACACATGACGACGGAACAGGTGTTCGCCACACGCAAGAGCGATCCGCAGGCGCGCGCCGTCATCGACAAGGCCGTCGCCTATTGGGGGATGGCGGTGGCCAACCTGGTGAGCCTGCTCAATCCCGAGGTGATCGTCTTCGGCGGCGGTGTGTTCGGGCCGGGCGTCGACCTGCTCGACGACATCTACCGCGAAGCGCGCCTCTGGGCGCAGCCGATCAGCATTCGCCAGGTCCGGCTCGCCGCCAGCGCGCTGGGCAGCGATGCGGGATTGTACGGTGCCGCGCGCGTTGCCTTCGATCAGCTTTCCGAAAAGAATCTACAGGTCAACGTATGAATGAATACCGCCGCCGCGCCGCGTTCATGCTGGCATGCGCGGGCATGCTGGTCTTCGGCATCGTGCTCACCTCGCTGGGCGCGATTCTGCCCGAGATCACGACACGGTTTGGTGTGAGCAAAGCGGAAGCGGGCTCGCTGTTCACGCTGCTCAGCTTCGGCATCCTGGTCGGGTCGCTGGTCTTCGGACCATGGGTCGACCGCGCCGGCTACCGCATCCCGCTGGCGGCCGGCATTGCACTGGTGGCCGTGGGCCTCGAGCTGCTCGCGTTCGGCGACACCGTCGCATGGCTGCGCGTCGGCGTGGCGTTCATCGGCTTTGGCGGCGGCATCCTCAACGGCGGCACGAACTCGCTGGTCGCGGAAATCAGTACCGAGAACAAAGCGGCGGCGCTCAGCCTGATGGGCGTGTTTTTCGGCATCGGCGCGGTCGGGGTGCCCTTCGCGCTGGGCGCACTGACCGGCCGCGCCACGTACTCGCTGCTGCTGGCCCTGCTTGGAGTGCTCAGCCTGCTGCCGCTGATTGCGACGCTGCTGATCGCGTTGCCGGCGCCCAAACACCCGCACTCGTTCCCGATTGCCCAGGTGTTCGGCCTGGTCAAACAGCGGCCCCTGCTGCTGCTCGGGTCCATGCTGTTCCTGCAAAGCGGCATGGAGATCACGATGGGGGGCTGGAGCGCGACCTTCGCGCGCGAGGAGCTCGCGCTCGATGCGCGCGCGGCGCTGCTTTTCCTTTCACTGTACTGGCTGGGCATGATGGGCGCGCGCCTGGCACTGGGCTCGCTGCTGAAACGTTTGTCGCCGGCCAACACACTGGCGGTGTGCATCGCCATCGCCCTTACCGGCGCGCTGCTGCTCCTGACGGCGCGCAGCACGGCGATCGCGTCCGCCGGCATTTTCCTGGTGGGCGCCGGCTTCGCCGCGACCTTCCCGGTGGTAGTCGGCTGGATCGGCGAGCGCTACGCCTCGCTTGCCGGGACCGCCATCAGCATTGCGCTGGTCATGGCGCTGACGGGCGGGATGTTGTTCCCCTATCTGGCGGGAGTTATTGGTGATGCAGCGGGATTGCGCAGCTCGCTGCTGATTGTGCCGCTGGCGCTGCTGGGTGCCGCGGCCTTGCTGGCCATGCTGCGCGCTAAACGTCTAGTGAATGTGACTACTCAATGATAGCTAAGGATTGGCTGACCCAGGTTCGTGGAGTGTTGGACAACATTGAATCAACGCAGCTCGACGCGGTGCGCAGCGCGGCCACCATCATGGCCGACTCGATCGCCGCCGAACGGTGGGTCCATACGTTCGGCTGCGGCCATGCCACCATTCCGGTCGAGGAGATGTACCCGCGCATTGGCGGGTTCGTCGGCTTCCACCCAATGGTCGAGCTGCCGCTCACTTTCTTCACGCGCATCACCGGCGAGATGGGGATTCACCAGTTCCTCTTCCTGGAGCGGGCCGAAGGCTATGGCCGCGCGATCATGAAGGGCTACACCTTCGATCCGCGCGATTGCATGTGGATTTTCTCGCACTCGGGCATCAACAACGTCAATATCGATGTGGCACTGCGAGCCAAGGAAATCGGCATGAAGATCATTGCCACCGGCTCAGCGCAGGGCTTCAAGGATGTGAAGAGCCGGCACTCGTCGGGTAAAAAGCTGTTCGACATCGCGGATGTCGTCATCGATTCCTGCGTGCCCCCCACCGACGCGGCCGTGCCGGTGAAGAACCACTACGACAAGCTGGGTCCGCTCTCGACCATGGGCTCGGTAGCAGTAGTCTGGACCACGATCCTCACCGTGGCCGAGCTGCTGGTCGAGCGGGGCGTGCAGCTGCACATCCACCCCTCACACAACATCCCGGGCGACACGACGGCGCACGAGCGCCTGGATTCCGCGCTGGCAGAATACAAGCGGCGCGTGGCCATGCTTTAGCGCCCGCGCGCGGCGTGGCCTGATCGCGTAAGGTGGCATGATGTTGGACAAACGCGTGATGCTCGTGATGGTGCTGCTGGTCGGCGCGTGTGGCGATGATCCCGGATCGCCGCGCGCGCCGCTTGTTTCCGTGCCGGCCGCGGACCGGACCGCGCTCATCACGCACGTCGGCCGGCTCGCGCACGACAGCATGGTGGGACGCGGCTCGACCACGCTGGACGAGCGCCGCGCCGCGCAATACATCGAGCAGCAATTCGCGAGCTACGGGTTGGAGGGCGCCGCGTTCATGACATTCGTGGTTGCCGGTGCAACGGTGACTTCGCAGAACGTGCTGGCCGCATTGCCCGGCACCGGCTCGCTGCGCGACGACTGGATCGTGCTGGGCGCGCACTACGACCACGTGGGCAAACGGCAGCTGACGACCGGAGACAGTGCCGTCTACAACGGCGCCGACGACAATGCATCGGGTACGGCCGTGATACTCGAGCTGGCGCGGCTGCTGGCCGGGCACGCGCGTAACAACGGCTTTGGCGAAGCGCCGCGCCGATCCGTGCTGTTCATTGCGTTTGGAGCGGAAGAGCTCGGATTGATCGGCTCGGAGCGCTTCTGCGCGCAACCCACGATTCCGCTGGCCCGCATTACGGCCATGCTGAACTTCGACATGGTCGGACGGCTGCGTAACAACACGCTGGCGATCGGCGGGCAGAGCACCGCGCTGGACTGGCCGCAGCTGCTCGACCGCCGCAACACCGACCACCTCGTCCTGAAAGACGAGGATTGCCCCGCCTGTACCGATTATGCCTGTTTCCGGCGCGCCGGCCGGCCGGTGCTCTGGTTCTTTACCGGACTTCACCCCGAATACCATCAGCCGACCGACGACGTGGAGCTGATCAATCAGCCGGGGCTCGGCCAGATCGCCGACCTGGCCGCGCGCGTCACCGCCGACTTGATGGTGCGCGAGAGCGGACTGCGCGCATTGCTCTTAGATTAAATTGCTGGTTTCGAGCAGAGCAGCGGAGTTCCGGCGCTTCTGCTGCTTTCATCACAGAGGAGGCCGCACGGTCCACGCATCGGGCTTACGACCAGCTCAATGAAGAACCAAGTGTAAATGAATTTAAATTTAGATTATCAGTATGCTGGCTGAACCGAAGCGTTCTCGCCAGCCCGATGTGTGGGCGCGACGACCTCCTCTGCGATGAGAGCAGCAGAAGCGCCGGGACATGGTTACCCTGCTCGAAGGCAGAAACTCACTCCAATGCAAAGAACACCCGGTAGCGCCTATGCATAAATCTCTCGCTCTCGCTCTCCTGCTCGTCGCCGGCTGCGCGTCGGCGCCCGCCGGACGTTCCGAACGGTGGTGGAAGGGCAACCTCCATACGCATTCGCTGTGGTCCGACGGCCGCGACTTCCCCGAGATGATCGCGACCTGGTATCGCGATCACGGCTACAACTTCCTCGCGGTAACCGAGCACGACATGCTCCAGGGTGGTGAGCGGTGGGTGGACATCAACGCGGTGGACAAGCCGGCCTGGCCGCCGCGCAACGCGTCGACGAAAGCGGCGCTGCCCGCTTATCGGGAACGGTTCGGCACATGGGTCCAGGAAAAAGACGAGGCGGGGCGGACGCTGGTCCGCCTGCGCGGCCTGGACGAGTACCGCCATCTTTTCGAGCGGCCCGACAGCTTCCTGTTCATCATGGCGGAGGAGATCACCGACAAGGGTGGCGCGCACGTCAATGCCTTCAACCTCGCGGAGGCCATCCTGCCGCGCGGCGGTGCCACCACCGCCGAACGCACGCGCAACAACGTGGCGGCCGTGCTGGCCCAGCGTGCGGCCACCGGCCGGACGATCATCCCCATCGTCAACCATCCCAACTACGTTTGGGCGCTGCGCGCCGAGGAGCTGGCCGCGATTGCAGATGCGCGGCTGTTCGAGGTATACAACGGCCACGGCCTCGTGAACAATGCCGGCGATTCGGTGCATCCAGGCACGGAGCAGATGTGGGACGTGATCCTGACGCGCCGGCATCAGCAGGGCGGCGCGCCCATCTGGGGCGTCGCCACCGATGATGCGCACGACTACCGTGAGTTCCACGAGAACGTCTCCATGCCCGGACGCGGCTGGGTGATGGTGCGTGCCCCGCGCCTCGGCGCGGAGCCGCTCCTGAATGCGCTGAGCAATGGTGAC